>JAADEO010000183.1 GCA_013153415.1 Deltaproteobacteria bacterium | reverse complement strand
GGCGATAAGGGCGATCTCTTTGCCGTTGACCCTGAGGGATTTGTCACCGGCTTCGACCTCAGCGTCAAGACGACCGGAAACCGAATCATACTTCAAAAGATGCGCCATCGTCCGGGCGTCATCGGTGGTACTGACAATCGCCTTGAAATCGAAACGGTCGTCCGCCGCCGCAGCCCGCAGACAATCCCGGCCGATCCGGCCAAACCCATTCAACGCAACTTTAACCGCCATAACACTCTCCTCCCGCAAAAAGGTAACAGTTTCAAAACAGGAAAAACCATCTTTTCGAACGGCCGTCAGCCCCGATCCGGAGGGACCGCAGCAATAGAGAGGACCGTAAAATTACTGGTTTGTTTAATGGCACAAAAGGGCTCATTAGTCAATCAATAGGTCGGCAAAAATAAAAAACGCCGTAAAAAGTTTACGGCGTTTTCCGATTGTTTTCGAGTCACTGGGTAACAGCAGGCAACTCAGCCGCCACCATAGCTGTGCAAACCGGAGAGCAGGAGATTGACTCCGAGGTAGGTGAAAATGACCGCCACGAAACCGATAATCGACAAGACCGCAGCCTTGACCCCACGCCAACCCCGGGTAATCCGGGCGTGCAGAAAAGCGGCGTAGATGAACCAGGTAATCAGCGACCAGGTCTCTTTGGGGTCCCAGCTCCAGTAGGTGCCCCAGGCATAATTCGCCCAGGCCGCCCCGGTAACGATACCGATCGTCAAGAGGGGAAAACCGATGGCGATCGATTTGTAGACCAGTTCATCGAGCACTTCGGACGAGGGGAAAGCCGCCATCAGACCGCCCTTGCCCCCTCGCTCCTCGTAGCGTTTTTTGAGAATGTAGGTGATGCTGACTCCGCAGGAGACCGCAAAGGCCGCGTACCCGAGAAAACAGGTCACGACATGGGAGATCAGCCAGTTGCTTTGCAGAGCCGGCACCAGGGGCTGAATGGTCTCGTTGACGCTGGGAGAAATGGAAGCATAGGCCATCCCGAGAAAAGCGAACGGAGTAACGAAAGCCCCCAAAATCGAGAGTTTGTAGCGATACTCGATGATCAGGTAGAGCAGGATTATCGTCCAGGAGAAAAAAACCAGCGATTCATAGAGATTGGACATCGGTGCATGACCGATCCCCATCTCGTAGGACTCGTACCAACGCAGGCCGATGGCCGTCGTCTGGGCCAGCCAGCCACCCAGCAGAATAATGGTCGCCAGGCGGGCGACCACGGGACGACGAAAAGCGAGATAGGCGACATAGACCACCATCGCCGCCATATAAACAAAAGTCACAATACTGAAGATGTAGGTGTTCATTTATAAAATCCTCTATTTCCAGGCTTTGATTTTTTCCGCGACCGCCTCAAACTCATGGGCGAAGGAGGGCTGATTTTTATTGGCGTTGCCAACCAGAACCATAAGCATGCGCCCCGGTTTATCCGGGTCCGGCGTCAAACGCAGCCAGAGACGTTTATGGGACATGAAGAAAGCGACATAGAGCCCCAAAATCATCATCAGACAGCCAAGCCAGACAATCCAGACTCCGGGATCCCGGTTAACCTGCAGACCGGTATAGTAACGCTCCTCCAACTGTTTGAAGACACAGAACTCATTGGTTTTATTGTTGGCCCGGCCGAATTCAGGATAACGGAGAAAGGCCCAGAACTGGTAAGGTTTGACTCCGGGTTTACCAGGATCGCGCAGGATCAGCACCGCCGGCCCCATCCGCATGTAATTCTTCTCGACCTTCAGGGCCTCGATCCAACCCCAGTCCTCCGGCAAGCGCTGGGGCTGGCCGACCTCGAGCTGCAGGGGCAGAACCATGCCTCCCCTGTCACGAAAATGGAGTTCGACCGCGACCCGGCCGCCATAGGCTCCGTAACTGGCCTGATAGAAGGTAAAACCACCATGAGAAAGAGGATGGTTGACCTTGATTGTCTTCTGGACTACCGGCTTGCCGTTTTCATAAACCACGAGATCGCTGGAGTACTCCTTGGGTCTACCACTCTCGTAAAATTCAACGGAAAAATCACGGCATTCAAGTTCGAAACCGAGGGGAATGGGCTTTTGCTGGTCGCCATAAGTGTAGAAGGAACTGACCCGTTCGCCTTCAGGAATATTGACAAACCCCTTGATACCGTAGATCGAACCGATTATCCCCCCGGCGAAAATCACCAGTACGCTGAGATGGACAAAGTAGACTCCGAGCCGGGACCAGCGTCCCCGTTCAGCGGCAAAGTGAAGTTCGACCCCCGAATCTCCATCCCGCCGGGTAAAGTGCCAGGAACCGGGCCAGACTTCTTCGAGCCGAGACATCAGACTCTCAGGATCAGCGGCTTTGTCGGCCGCCAGAGTTCCCCGCCAGACCAGTTTCGCGGCTTTCTCCAGGGTGGCGTCGAGTATCCGGGTGGGATGGGAGAAATAGTACCAGGCCCGGGGAAAATGCTTCCAGGAGCAGGCGATCAGGTTGATAGCCAGCAGGGCCAGAATCAGAACGAACCACCAGGAGTGGTACATATCGAGAAAGCCGACCGCCTTCAGGGTCGCATAAGTAGACTCATCGTAATAGCGCAGATATTGCTCGCGGAGTTGATTCTGGGGAATTATGGTACCGATTATCGATACCAGGGCCAAGGTTATCAGTAGAAAAATGGTGAGTTTCAAAGAAGAAAAAAAAGCCGCCAGACTACCGGCGAACCCCTTCTGCTTCTTTTTCGGTTTGGCTTCAGTCAATTTCAGTACCCTTTTAGTATAGTTTTCCTGCTTCTAACACGGTCCATTTTCTCCGTCAAGAGAAAACCAGAAAGTCCTGAAAAAAAAGAGGCACCCTGCCGAACAGGGTGCCTCTCTATATACAATCCTACTGTCTTGTTCAACTATTTTTTATGGCAGCCTTTACAAGGGGTGGGACCATGCTTCTTGCCGGCTTTCTTGAGGCTGCGATGACAGCCGCGGCAGGTCTTGTGAGAAGCATTCTTGAGATCAAGTTTCTTACCCTCTTTTTTCGCTTTATGACAACTCTCACACTTGTGGGGCTCGCCTTCGCCGCTCCATTTGTGATGACAGGTTTTGCAGTCGCTGGCCACAGAAGCGTGCTTGGCGTGCGAGAAAACAACGGCCGGTTTCTTGGCCCCTTCCATGTGAATCGTGATATCTTCCGTCGGGGCTTTGGGGGCGGCAAAAGCCAGCATCGCCACGGCCAGGAAGGCCACCATCGCGGTCAATCCAATAATCTTCTTCATAACATTCCCTCCATAAAAAATCCGGTTAAAAAAGCATTCAACAATAAAATGGGGTCACACGACCCTCATTACCGATACGGTACCAGATATACAAAATATTATTACCGCTGTCAAGCGAATAACGGCCGTTTTACTGCTTCCGAGCGCTGAGCGAAGCGACCGTCACCGAGCCCTAGCCGGCCAGAGCGACTACCCGTTTCACCAGTTTCTCGATCCCGATGGCAATCTCCTTCAGACCCGGCCCCAGCATGTAGGCTGGCGTCGTAACCAATAGATTCTCTTCATCAACCACGATTTCGTCAACCGGGCAATCGACGTGTCGGGCCCCGAAACTCTCGAGGATGCGCGCCGTTGCCGGATCGTTGCCGATCGTAACCCGGGGCCGCAGCTTGCCGAAAACCCGGGCCAGGACTGCCGGAGCGATGCAGATGGCGCCGATCGGCTTCCGGGCCTCGTGCAATTCCCGCAACAAGCGCTCGACCTCGGATTGAACCACGGTCTGCTCCCCGGCCAGGGCGAAGTCGCTCAGGTTCTTGGCTGCACCAAAACCGCCCGGCAGAATCAAGCCATCAAGATCAGCCGCTGCGACCCGGGCCAAATCACTGATCTCTCCCCGGG
The DNA here is from genome assembly GCA_013153415.1 of Deltaproteobacteria bacterium. Classification (GTDB taxonomy): domain Bacteria; phylum Desulfobacterota; class Anaeroferrophillalia; order Anaeroferrophillales; family Tharpellaceae; genus JAADEO01. The sequence goes on along the minus strand of JAADEO010000183.1, from coordinate 2,743 downwards.
CTATACGGGCCGCCTCGACCAGGACATTACGCTCCTCTGCCACCGGCTGCCCCCTCAAATGATCGACCACGTCCCGCTGCGCGATATTCGGTGCCAGACAGAAACGCTCGGCACCAACCTGATCCAAGGCCAGCATCGCCAGCACCGCTTCATGGATCTCGGACCCGTCATTGACTCCGCAACCTGACAGCAAAACACCGATTTTTGCCATGTTTCTTCTCCCTTCACTCCACGATCCCACCACTATAGCGGCAATAGCAGACCGTAACTTTCATCCAGGTTATCGTCGCTGAAAAACATTTTTCCACTGAATAGTTCTATTTTTCTCCGAGATACAGGGTCGCAATCCCGAAAGTCAGGCTGTGCCAGCGGCACTTCCTGAAACCGGCTTCCTCAAGCCAGGTGGAAAACTCCTCGGGCTCCGGAAAGCGAGCCACCGAATCGGGCAGGTAGCGATAAGCCTCGCGTTTGGCGAATATACCACCGACCAACGGCAGAATCCGGAAAAAATAGAAATCATACAGAGCCCGGAACCAGGCCAGCCGCGGCCGGGAAAACTCCAGCACCGCCACCCGCCCACCGGGTCTCAAAACCCGGAAAAATTCCCGCAGGGCTTTTTTCCGGTCGATCACGTTACGAATGCCGAAAGCGATCGTCACCAGATCAAAGGAGCCGGCGGCAAACGGCAGTTCCTCGGCCGAACCTTCCACCAGCTCCAGCCCGGCGCCACAAGCGGCATTCTTCTCTGCGGCCAGTTTCAGCATTCCGGGGCTGAAATCGAGCCCCACGATCCGGGCCGCGGGCGATCTCTTCCTGATCTCCAGGCAGACATCGCCGGTACCGCAGGCGACATCGAGAATATCCTTCATTTCCGGATGCCAGGCCATGCGGATCATGGTCCGGCGCCAACTCCGGTCGATGCCGAGACTCAAAAGGTGATTGAGGAAATCGTAGCGCGGGGCGATCGAGCAGAACATCTCCCGCACGGCCCGGGCCCGTTTCTCGGCATCGCCAGATGTGGCATCGATCCCAGCGGCGGCATTACCACTCATAAACAGCCTCACTCGTCATCACCCGGCTCATCTTCCGCGACCATTTCTCCATCGGCAACGGACTCCAAACCCGTTTCAGGCGTTTCCTCGTCCGGATTTTCACCTGCGGGAGGATTCTCGCCATCATCCTGCATCCCGGCCTCCATCCGCTCCTTGTAACTGCGCTCCAGCTCTTCGCCGTTGGGCAGCAGGGCGACCGAAACCAGACGCTCCTTTTCCGGGTCGATACGAAAAACCCGCACCCCCATAGTGTTACGCCCGACCACCGAAATATCAGCGACCCGGTTGCGGGTGATCTTGCCGGCATCGGTGATCATCATGATCTGGTCGCGATCGCAGGCCTTGAGCAGGGCGACGACCCGCCCGTTGCGCTCGTTGACCTTGATTGTAATCACCCCCTTGCCGCCCCGCGAACGCAGCGGATAGTCCCGGACCGGGCTGCGCTTGCCGAAACCATTCTCGGTCACCGTCAAAACGGTCGCCGTCTCCAGTTCCTCGGGAGAGAAGACCTCGAGTCCGACCAATTGGTCGTCAGCCCGCATCCGGCAACCGATCACGCCCTGGGAGAGGCGGCCGGTGGCCCGGATATCGGCGACCCGGAAATGAACCGCCTGGCCCAGGCTGGTACCGAGCAGCACCGTATCCTCCTCTTGGGCAAGCTTGGCGGCGATCATCTCGTCGCCTTCCCGCAGGGTGATGCAGCGGATTCCACTGCGCCGGATATTGGTCAGGGCGGAAAGCTCGAGCTTTTTGACCAATCCGGAACGGGTCGCCATCATGATATAGCTCTCGGCTCCGAAATCGCGCAGCGCCAGGACCGCCGAAACCTCCTCGCCCTCTTCGAGCTGGAGCAGGTTGACCAGGGCCTTGCCCCGGGCCGCAGCCCCGCCCTCGGGAGCCTGGTAGACCTTCATCCGGAAAGCCCGGCCCCGGTTGGTGAAAAAGGTCAGGAAATCGTGGGTCGAGGCCACGAACATGCGCTGGACGAAATCCCCTTCCCGGGTCTCCATTCCCAGCCGGCCGCCGGCCCCGCGATTGTAGCTGCGGTAGGTTTTCAGGGCGGTACGCTTGATGTAACCGTAGCGGGAGATGGTCACCACCATCTCCTCCTCTTCGATCAGGTCCTCGATCTGAAGCTCGCTGCCGTCATCGACGATCTCGGAACGGCGTTCGTCGCCGTAGGTATCGCGGATCTCCTCGAGCTCCCGAACGATGATCTCCAAAACCAGTTTCTCGTGGGCCAGGATCTCTTCGAGGCGGGCGATCAGGGCGACGACTTCGTTGTACTCCTGGATAATCTTGTCCCGCTCCATCCCGGTCAGGCGCTGGAGTTTCAAGTCGAGGATGGCCTGAGCCTGGCGTTCGGTGAAATCAAAACGCTCCTGGAGTTTCTGGCGGGCGGCTGTCGGCGAAGCCGCGGCCCGGATGATCTCGATGACTTCATCGAGATTGTCGAGCGCGATCTTGAAACCGGCCAGCAGGTGGAGGCGCTCCCGGGCCCGGGCCAGCTCGAAAGCGGTCCGACGTCGGATCACGTCCTTGCGGTGCTCGATGAAATGGCCGAGCAATTCCTTGAGATTCAAAACCTGGGGCTGGCGGTCGACGATCGCCAGCAGAGTGATCCCGAACGAGGTCTGGAGCTGGGTCTGTTTGTAGAGCTGGTTCAAGACGATCTCGCCCTGGGCATCACG
>JAADEO010000013.1 GCA_013153415.1 Deltaproteobacteria bacterium | reverse complement strand
GGCCTCCTAGCACATGATGTCATTAGAGACAACAGTAAAAATCAGTCAGTTCCCGGATGGATATCAGATCGCTGACTGAAAAGCGGTTGGAGGATAGGTGGCGATGCGGTTGCGGCCCTCTTTCTTGGCCTGGTAGAGGGCGCGGTCGGCGGCTTCGATCAGATCGAGACTGCAGTTGCCCTGGCTGTCGGTTACGCCGAAGCTGGCGGTGATGTTGATTTTCTGGTTGTCACTGGTGGTTATGGTCGTGTTTTCGAGTCGTTTGCGGACGCGCTCGCAGATGAGCTGGGCTTCGGCCAGCGAGGTTTCGGGCAGGATCAGGGCGAACTCTTCACCCCCGTAGCGACAGGCGGTGTCGCACTTGCGCAGGGTTTCGGTCAGGATGCGGCCGGTCGCCCGGAGAACCTGGTCGCCAGCCGGGTGCCCGTAGCGGTCGTTGATCTGTTTGAAATGATCGAGGTCCATCATCGCCAGGGCGGTGGAGTGGCGATAGCGCTGGGCTCGTTCCTGCTCTTTGTCGATGAGTTCATCGAAATAGCGACGGTTGTGCAGGCCAGTCAGGGCATCGCGCCGGCTATCGGTTTCCAGACGCTGCCAGTCTTTTGCTTCGAGCAGGCGTTTGCCGAGGAACTGGAGGCAGAAATCGAGCAGGCGGTCCTGATTGACAGAAAGTCGCTTGTCACTGTAAAGGGAGAGTTCTCCATCCTGGTAGCGGTGGCGGGCGAGGGTGTAAAATGTGGTTTCCGCCATTGTTTGCGAAGCTTCTGTTTGGTCAAGGTTTATAATTCTGATTCGTTCAGGTTTGTCGGAAGTCTCATTGGCCCCGGAACCGGGAAGTTTTCTTGTCTGTTCGGCAGAGTCATGGAAGCTGCTACAAATGATGATGGTTTCGAACTCCAACCGGGCTTGCAGAAGGAGAGATTGTTCGCTAAGCAGTTCGCTCAACAACCGGGTGGCGGTCTTGAGCATAGTTTCCAGATGGCCAATTTCCATGGCGTCGGTGAAACGGTTGACAAACTCTAGCGATGCGTCAACCGTCAGGTTTTCCGCGGTTGCCGAAGGCTCGCATCCCACCAGGGAGAAACGACTGAAGAGCGGTCCCAGGCCGGTTGGCAGAAAGTTGCGCAAGCTGCGATTCCGGCCGCCGGTCGCCAGGTTCCTGATTTTGAAAAAGCTTCCCATATTGTCTGTCAATTTTATCTGAAATAAGGTTGTGCGATCAGTTTCGAAAACTCTTCTGTGTTCTTTGTTCTGCAACGCTTGTGCCAATCCCATTGTCATGTGGATTTTTTGCATGTAACATCTTGTTTTTATAGAATATAAAGTCGATTTGCCAGTTGCTTTTAGGCGCTGTGTTAATATTTTTCAGTTCCTTGATTAAAGGTTGATTCGTCAGAAAACAATCTCTGATGTCAGATCCTCCAACACTTCCAGTCGCTATTTTCCCCTTGTGTTTATAAAAGTTCTTTACTATTATATTTCAAAGGGTACGAATTTTGCGTTAACCTTCCATTCCTTGTGATTAACCGTATGTCGATATCTCTTAGCCAGAATATACGCCTCATTCAGAGCCAGCAACTGGCTCTGACTCCACAGTTGCAGCAGGCGATCAAATTGTTGCAGCTCAACCAGGTTGAATTGCTGGAGATGGTCAGCCAGGAGATGGTCAGCAACCCGGTACTGGAAGAGAGTGTTGATAAAGGGGCCGAAGAGCAGGAGCAGGCCCGGACCCAACAAGAGGAGCAGGCTGAGCGGGTTTTGCGCGAGAGTCTCGATTCGGAAAACCGACCCGAGATGCGGGATGCTCTCAAGGATGCTGATTGGCAGCCCTATTTCGAACAGCGCGGGATTGTCGGCAGTGCCCGCAGTGGCTTCGACGGAGAGGAGGGGCCAGCCTGGGATTACAACCTGACCAAACCGACAACCCTGGTCGATCACCTGCTCTGGCAGCTGCAGCTCAGCCCCGCTTTTGACGAGCGCCAGCAAAAAATCGGCGAGGCGATTATCTACAGCATCGATGATGATGGCTATCTTGAGGCTGGGCTGGATGAAATCGCTCGACGTCTCGGTTGCCGGGAGGATGAGGTCGAGACGGTTCTGCTCCGAATTCAGCAGTTCGATCCGGTGGGGGTTGCGGCCCGTTCTTTAGAGGAGTGTCTGCTTTGCCAGATGGACCATTTGGGTATCAATGACGAACTCAGCCGGACGATTGTCAGAGATCATCTCAACCATCTCAAAACCAAGAATTTCCGTAAAATCGCCCGTCTGCTTCAGGTCGACGAGGAGAAGGTCCTGACCGCGGTCCGGGTGATACTTAACCTGGACCCCAAGCCCGGGGCCCGGTTTCAGCCCGATTCCAGCCAGATAGTTGTTCCCGAGGTCTTTGTCTATAAAAGGGAGGGGCGTTTCGTCGTGGTTCTCAATGACGAACGTCTGCCCAAGTTGATGATCAACAGTTATTACCAGGAGATCGCCGGGCGGGGCCGGGGGGAGAGCAACAACCTGACCCGCAACTATCTGACCGAAAAGATTAGGGCTGCGCAGTGGCTGATTAAAAGCATTGAACAGCGGCAGAAAACCATATATAAGGTAATGGTTAGTATCGTCAAGTTCCAGGAGGACTTTTTCGCCCGAGGTCCGCACTATCTGAAACCCCTGGTGTTACGGGATGTGGCCGACGATATCGAGATGCATGAATCAACCGTCAGCCGGGTCACCCAGGGCAAATACGTGCAGACCCCGCACGGAGTTTTCGAGCTCAAGTACTTTTTCAACAGCAGTATCAACCAGGGCAGTGGTGACATTGCTTCGGCCAGCGTCAAACGTAAGATCGTCGAATATATCGAGCGTGAAGATCCGAATGCGCCCTTGAGTGATGATGCCATCGTCAAGCTTCTGGCCAAGGAGCATGATATCACCATTGCCCGGCGCACGGTTGCCAAGTATCGCAACCAGCTCGGTATTCTGGCTTCGAGCCAGCGTAAAAAGATTCTCTAGCCTATTAACCCGGGCGTGGAAAGCGCTCATAAACCGTAAAGGGGGTAATGATGCAGATAAACGTTGTCTTTCGTCACATGGATCACTCGGATGCCCTGAAAGAGTATGCTGTAGAGAAACTTTCCAAGATCAAAAAATACCTGGATGGTCCACTGGATGTCAACGTTGTGCTTTCCGTCGAGAAAATCCGTCATATTGCTGAAGTAAAATTCAACTTCAACGGTTTCATGGTTAAAGGCAAGGAGGAGGCGGATGACATGTATGCCGCCATCGACCTGGTTGCCAACAAGATCAGCCGCCAGATAAAGCGTTATAAAGAGCGTTTGCGGCGCAAAAAGGGTGCACACGGTATCGATAAACGCCGCCAGACCAGTATGCCGGTTGATGTTGTCAGTGTTGATCCCGAACGCGATGATGTGACGCCCGAAGTGATCAGAAAAACCAACTTCCTGGTTAAACCGATGAGCCTTGATGAGGCGGTCATGCAGCTCGACCTGATGAACAACCAGTTTTATGTTTTCCGGGACGAATCGACCGATCGGATCAATGTTGTCTACCGCCGTGATGATGGTCATTACGGTTTGATCGACCCGCAGTAGAATGCGGCTGTTGAGAAGATTTGAGACTGCTAATTTTTTTTGAGAGAGTGAATGAAAATTACCGATTATCTCACCCCCGAACTGGTATTCGCCGATTTGCCGCCCGGAGAAAAAGATGAGATTCTGGAAGCCCTGGCCACTCGGGTGGCGGAAGTCATACCGAAGCTTTCCCGGGATAGGGTATTAGCCGTTCTCAAGGAACGGGAAGCTCTCGGCAGTACCGGTATCGGGGGTGGAATCGCTATTCCCCACGGTAAAATGGCGGAGTTGGACGATATCGTCATACTTTTTGCCCGCAACCGTGAGGGGGTTGATTTTGCCGCGGTAGATGGTCGCCCGGTGCAGCTCTTTTTCCTGCTTCTGGCCCCCGAATCGGCCGCCGGCACCCATCTCAAGATCCTGGCCCGAATCTCCCGGATGTTGAAAAACCAGGAGTTTCGCCTGAAACTGCTCGAAGCTCCCGGGGCTGACGATCTCTATGCCCTGATCAGAGAGGAAGATGAACACGCCGATCGGTGATGACGCTTCCCGCGTTACCGTAGCCGATCTGCTTGGGGACGAGGCTCGGGGCCTGTGCCTGACCCTGTTGAGCCAAGATGTGTCGCTGGAGCGGCCGATAGTCAACTACCGGATTCAGAAGCACGGCCTGATCTTTGCCGGATTTACCCGTTTTTTCGAGCCGGAACGGATTCAGCTTCTGGGACAGGCGGAGCTGGCCTACCTGGAAACCCTTTCTTCCCAACGGCGTCTCGAGGTTTTAGAGCAGCTTTGTCAGTTGCAGCCGATCTGCCTGATTATCACCCGGGCTTGCATACCTCCGCCGGAGTTGCTGGATAAATGCAGCAGCAACGGTATTCCCCTGCTTCAGAGCAGTCTTTCGGTGGCTGCCTTTTTTGATGCCATCAATCGTTATTTCGAGAATTTCATCAATCCCGAGACCACGATCCACGGGGTTTTGCTCGATATCCACAGCACTGGAGTGCTGCTGGTCGGTAAAAGCGGCATCGGCAAAAGTGAAGTGGCACTCGATCTGGTGCAACGGGGTCATCGTCTGATTGCCGATGATGTTATTGTCATGCGCTTTCTGCCGCCGGGTACCGTGGTCGGCGAGGCCAACGCCATCCTGCGTTTTCATATGGAGATCAGGGGTCTCGGGATTATTGATATCGAGGATATTTTCGGAGTGACGGCGGTTCGGGACCGGCAGCGGGTGGATCTGGTGATTGAACTGGTGGCCTGGAAAGATTACGACGGCAGCAAGCGGCTCAATCTCGAGACCGAGTATTTCCCAATCCTGGGAGTCAACATCCCCAAGGCGACCATTCCCGTCAGCCCGGGGCGGAATCTGGTGACCATTGTTGAGGTTGCGGCTCATGCCTATCGTTTGCGCCGCCAGGGGCGGCACAGCGGCCAGTCCCTGCTCAGTGAGCTCAACCGGCGTTTGCAAGAGGATACATGATTGTCGAGGGGGCCGATTCACGACCGCTTTGTAGTCAGGGAGTTGAAATTATGAATAAAGAGATCCGGCGGGCCGTAATTGAGCGGACCACAGCCGAGACTGAAATCCGGCTCGAACTGGTCGTTGATGGTGAGGGCAAATCCGAAATCGTTTCCGGCATCCCTTTCTTAGACCATATGCTGACCCTTTTTGCTCGGCACAGTGGCTGCGACCTGAAAATCAGCGCCCGGGGTGATTTAGAGGTCGATTTCCACCATACGGTCGAGGATCTGGGGATCTGTTTGGGGCAGGCGCTGACCAACAGTTTGGGGGATCTGGCCGGTATCACCCGTTATGGAACGGCTCTGATCCCGATGGATGAAGCCCTGTGCGAAGCCGCAGTCGATATCTCCCGCCGCCCTTTCCTGGTTTTCAATCTGCCGGTGGTTGCTGCCAAGGTCGGCGAGTTCGACAGTGAGCTGGGGGAGGAGTTTTTCCGCGCCCTGGCCGTCAACGCCGGCCTGACCTTGCATCTCAATCTCCGTTACGGCAGGAATCAGCATCACATTTTCGAGGCTGCTTTCAAAGCCACGGCCCACGCCCTGCGCCAGGCTTGGAGCCGGCGGCCGGACCTGGACGGCCAGGTCCTGAGCACCAAAGGGTCCCTGTAGGGATTTGCCCGGTGTAGGGATCTGCCCCCGTGCAGATCCCACCCCCGTGCAGATCCCGCCCCGCAGATCCTGTAATTGTAAGGGCCTGCCCCCGTGCAGACCCCTTGAAAAGGTAGTTATGATAGCAATCGTCGATTATGGCATGGGCAACCTGCGTAGCGTCCAGAAGGCCGTGGAAAAGGTTGGTTTCGAGGCCCGGATAACCCGCTCTCCCGCAGCCATTGCCGATGCCGGAGCCGTGATCCTGCCCGGAGTCGGGGCTTTCAAGGACTGCATGGACAATTTGGAGCAGTTCTCCCTGATCGATCCGGTGCTGCGGGCAATCCATTCCGGCAAGCCTTTCTTAGGCATCTGTCTCGGTTTGCAGTTGCTCTTTACCGAAAGCCTGGAATTCGGCCGCCATCCCGGCCTCGGGGTTGTCGAAGGTGTGGTCCGTCCCTTCTCGACCACCCTGCCCGATCCCGACCGGCCCGGCGGTTACCTGAAAATTCCCCATATGGGTTGGAACGCTATTCGTAAAACCAAGGAAACTCCCGCCCTGGACCCGGTCAAGGATGGTGATTATTTCTATTTCGTTCACTCTTACTATGTTGATCCGGTGGCCGATGAGGTGGTTGCTGCGGTCTCCGATTACGGGGGCGAGTTTGTCGCGGCGGTGGCTTTCGACAATGTTCTGGCGACCCAGTTTCACCCTGAAAAGAGCCAGCGCCAGGGGCTGGCCATACTGAAGTCGTTTGCTGAACTCAGCTGATCAGGAGAGCGTATGATGTGGAAAGGAATTTTTTCCCACCGATTGGAACGGGTGTTCATTTTGATCTTTACGTCCCTGTTGCTGGTGTCCGGTTGTGCGACCAAGGACGTGAGGGTGCAGAGCTACGGGGAGGTTCCGCCTTTTCACCGGGTTGCGGTGATGCCTTTCGATGTTACCTTTTGCCAGAGTTGTACCGATTCCTTTATCGCCTGCAAACCGGCCAACGGCCAGATTATCTGCGAGCAGGTTTTGAATGATATCGGTTACCGGTTGGCGCTCTCCT
>JAADEO010000202.1 GCA_013153415.1 Deltaproteobacteria bacterium | reverse complement strand
GTCGGCAACCGCATCGTCACCGACATCAGGGAAGAGGTTTTTCTGCACCTGCAGCAACTCTCGCTCTCGTTCTTCACCTCGATCCCCTCCGGCGCTCTGACCGCCCGGGTGATCTACGATATCGCCATGATTCGCCGCTCGGTCTCGAGCGTCATCGCCGGGCTGCTCAAGGATGTCTTCACCGCCATCGGCCTGGTCGGGGTTCTCTTCTACCGCGACTGGAAACTGGCGATCATCGCCCTGGTCATCCTGCCGCTGCTCTTCTTCCCGATCATCAAGTACAGCCGCAAGCTGCGCCGTTTCAGCAAGAAGGGACAGTCCCAGATCGCCGAGATCTCCTCTTTCCTCCAGGAGACCTTCAGCGGCATCCGCATCATCAAGGCCTTCAACATGGAGGAGTACAACCGCAAGGAGTTCCAGCGCATCAATGAACGGCTGTTCCGGCTGATGCTCAAGCGCCTCAAGGTCAAGGCTCTGACCGTACCGATCTCGGAAACCTTCGGCGGCCTGGCCGCCGCAGCAGTCATCTGGTATGGCGGCAGCCTGGTGATCAGCGGCCAGTCCACGCCCGGCAACTTCTTCTCTTTCATGACCGCGCTGTTCATGCTTTACGGCCCCTTGCGCAGCCTCAACCGCAGCAACAACCAGATCCAGGAAGCCCTGGCCGCCGGCACCCGGGTTTTCGAACTGCTCGACACCCGGCCCGACGTCACCGACGCCCCGGATGCCATCGAGCTGCCCCAATTCGAAAAACAGATCCGCTACGAAAACGTCTCGTTCGCCTATAACCCGGAAGAACCGGTGCTGCAAGAGATCGACCTGACCATCAACAAGGGAGAAACCGTGGCTCTGGTCGGCCGCTCCGGCAGCGGCAAGACCACCCTGGTCAACCTCCTGCCCCGTTTCTACGATGTCAGCCAGGGAGCCATCACCATCGATGATCACGACATCCGCTCGGTCACCCAGCACTCGCTGCGCCGGCAGATCGCCATCGTCTCGCAGCAGACCATCCTCTTCAACGACACCGTCCGCAACAACATCGCCTACGGGCGCAAAGATGTCAGCGAGGAAGAGCTGATCGCCGCGGCCCGCTCGGCCAACGCCCACGATTTCATCTCGGCCCTGCCCGACGGCTATGAAACGATTATCGGCGAAAACGGTATTCGTCTTTCGGGCGGTCAGCAGCAACGCCTCTCCATCGCCCGGGCCCTGCTCAAGAACTCCCCGATTCTGATCCTCGACGAGGCCACCTCGTCCCTGGATACCGAATCGGAACGCGAGGTCCAGGAGGCGATCAACCGCCTGATGAGCAACCGTACCACGCTGGTCATTGCCCACCGGCTTTCCACCATCACCCATGCCGACCGCATCGCGGTGATGGCCGCCGGCCGCATTATCGAAATCGGCCGGCATGATGAACTGCTGGCGGCCGGCGGCGAGTATGCCACTCTCTACAAGCTCCAGTTCGAGAAACCCGGTCAAAACCGGAAAGACGACCGGCAACAAAAAGCCCCGGCCGAATAAGACCGGGGCTTCACTGCCCTGCCCGCAAAAGCATCGCTCTCCGCTTACCCGCTAGCCACGCCATCCAGGACCTTGCGAACCATCATTCCCAAATCCTGCAAGGAGTAGGGTTTCTGGATGAAATTGACTCCTTCCTCGAGCATCCCGTTATGCACGATGTAATTGTCGGCATACCCGGAAGTGAAAATCACCTTGAGATCCGGCCGCAGCTCCCGGGCCTGAAACGCCAGTTCGCGACCGTTGAGATCCGGCATCACCAGATCGGTAATCATCAGCTCGAAAACAAGCGACTCATCGCGGAGCAGCTCCAGCGCCGCCTGACCGCCGGCGGCGTCATAAACCGTGTATCCCAGGCTCTGCAGCCCCTCGCGGATAAAGTTACGAACCTCCTCCTCATCCTCGACCACCAGGATATTCTCCAAACCATGCCGAAGCTCCTCTTTCCCCGGACGCTTGCTTCTGAAAGATGAGCCCGTCTCCTGCAGAACCGGCCAGTAGACCTTGAAAGTAGTACCTTTGCCCGGCTCCGAATAGACATAGATCGAGCCGTTGTTCTGCTTGACGATCCCATAAACGGTGGCCAGGCCGAGACCGGTGCCCCGGCTTTTGGGCTTGGTCGTAAAGAAAGGTTCGAAGATCTTCCGGCGGACTTCGGCTTCCATACCGATTCCGTTGTCCGAAACCGAAAAGCAGACATGCTCCCCGACGCCACTGCCGGGATGATTGCCGACATAGTCGCTACTCAGACTGATGGTATCGGTGGTGATGATGATCCGCTTTGCGAAACCACTCTCTTCCAGCGCCTCGAGGGCATCCCGGGCATTGACCACCAGGTTGACGAAGATCTGCTCGATCTGGGTGACGTCAGCCTGGATTTCGGGCAGGTTGTCGGCCAAAATCGTTTCGATCCTGATATCCTCGGAGATCAGGCGCCGCAGCATGCTTTCGATACCCAGGATCGTCCGGTTGATATCGAGCGGCGCCGGCCGGAAAATCTGCTTGCGACTGAAAGCCAGCAACTGGCTGACCAGCTTTTCGGCCCGGCGGCCGACTTTGAGAATCGCTTCCAGATTCCGGATCAGTTTCTCATCCTGGCCGAGGTGGAGCAGGGCGATCTCGGCACTACCGTTGATCACGGTCAGGAAGTTGTTGAAATCGTGGGCGATCCCTCCGGCCAGCTGGCCGATCGACTCCATCTTCTGGATCTGGGCCAGCTGGTTCTCCATCATCCGTTTCTCGGTGATATCCCGGTAGATCCCGCGAAAACCGATAACCTGGCCCGCCTCATCCATGAAAGGGGTCGAAGAGACCTCGATGATCACGTCCGAACCATCTTTTTTCTTCATGGTGATCTCATGGTTGCGGACGAACCCCTGTCGCTGCATGAGCTCGATATAGTAGAGACGATCCACGGGGTTCTTATAGAGATCGGTGGTAACATCGATACTCTTCAGTTCGTCCTCGGAATCGTAACCGAAAATCCTGACTCCGGCCGGGTTGATCTCCAGGAAACGCCCTTTGAGACTGACCCGGAAAACTCCATCCTGGGACTCCCGGAACAGCACCCGGTAACGCTCCTCCGAACGTCGGAGCTGGATCTCGGCCAGGCCGACCTCGGCCACGGTCGTCGCCAGGTGGGCCAGAAAACGGAGATGCTCCTTGAAAATCTCCACCTCGACCACCGGCACCTGTTCCATGGCCTGGAGGTAGGCTTTTTCATCGAAACCGTATTCCCGGGCCTGGCGCCGGAAACGTTCAGGGTCGGGAGGGGCGAAAAACACCTGGCCGGTACAAAGATTGGCCAGGTGGCGGCCGCCGATGACGACCGGGGTACAGGCATCGACCAGACCGTTTTCACAGTGTTCGATATTGATCTCCCCGGCTTTACCGATTTTCCCGGTCAATCGCCGGTTACTGGTCTGGCAGTGCACCGCCGAAGCTTCGTGGGCCCGGTGGAAACAGGCGCAGATCTTACGCCATCCGGTTTTGATCAACAGCTCGCCGCTCTCCTGCTCGAGCAGCCCCACGGTGTAACCGGTGGCCCGGGAGAAACTCGAAAAAACCGCTTCGAGCTTCTCGAGATCGACCAGTTCCCTGAAGGTGTAATTGTACGTCGTCATGGTCTTGCTATCCTGTTTCCATTTGGCCGCCGGCCTCCGCAAACACGCTAGCCGCATGCCAAGCTACTAACAAATTACACCGCTGCTTACCTCTGGTCAAGAAAAAGAAACATATCCGATAAAGATAAACGGGTCATCCGGCGCCGAAACCGGATGTCCGAGAAACCGGGCCCGAAAGTTGCGCTTTTGTCCGGGGAGGGGGGGGAACCTTTCCTCGAACCCCGCGGCGACCCGGGACGATGACGACAAGAATACTCAGTCGTGCTGTATGGCCGAGGAACGAAACGAATTGCTGGTAATGATCTTCCTGATCTGCTGATCGGTGAAACGGCTGCTGCGTCGGTTGCCGATCAGATCCTGCCGGATCTGGATGGTCAGGGCCCCCAGAGCCTCGGAAAGGAGCTCGGCATCGCCGCTGAAACTGTTGTCGGCCGAGATCTTCGAGATGACCTGGAGGAAGTTCTGATACTCGTTGAGGACATCCGGAGAGGCGACGATGGCCAGGCGGTGGGTGATGAACTGCAGGTTGGTCAGTTCGGCGTCGCTGAAATTCTCGACCAGCGACATCTTTTCCATCAGATCGAGCAGTTTTTCATAGGTCCGGGCTTTAAGATCGAGAAACTTGATGTTCTGCTCCTTCTCGATCTCGACCGCGGTCTGCTGATTCAGCAGCATGGCCGTAATGAAAACGGTCGCCACCGTCCCCAGGATGATCAGCACGATCTCCTGGGTAAAGGGAGTGGTGTCGGAGACCTTGTAGGCGTACCGGAGATAGAAATAACCGGACACCAGGGTCAGCAGCGACAGGGCCAGATAGAATATTTGTTTAATTTTTTTATCCAAACTTAGTCTCCTTGTGCTATAAATAACCGGGTAAGCCCCGCAATACCTTTCGAATATAGTTGATAGTCACCGTGAAGTAAACCTCGAGGGAAGTTTTTTCCCTCTCCGCCGGAAAGATTTCTTCAGCCCGGAAAACGGAGTCGACCATGACCAAGAACGATTTCACCATCAACGGCAAAAGCAGAAAACCTGAAATTGAGATCAACAAGACCACTCAGGAGAAATTCTGGCAGAATCCAGGGTTCAATTTCTGGCTCTACCTGATCTTCATCCTCTTTTCCATGCAGATCTATCACAACTACAAGGTGGTCCAGCAGGAGGAGATCCCCTACAGCCAGTTCCTGAGCTACGTCAAGGAGCACAAGATCGATGAAGCCGTGGTCACCGACAAGGTGATTTCCGGCACCCTCAAGGAGACCGACGCCAACGGCCAGCCGAAACGCTTCCTCACCGTGCCGCTCAACTGGAACAACGAGCTGGCGATGATCATGGAGAAGAACGGGGTCAAGTACACGGTGCGCCAGAACAGCGACTGGCTCGAGAAATTCATCTTCAACTGGGTTCTGCCCTTCGGCTTCCTCTTCCTGGTCTGGGGCTGGATGGCGAAAAGGATGGGAGGTATCGGCAAGGGCGTGCTCAATATCGGCAACAAGATCCATATCCATCCCGACACCCTGCCCAAGGTCACCTTCGACGACGTCGCCGGGGCCGAGGAGGCCAAGCAGGAGCTCAAGGAGTGCGTCGATTTCCTCAAGAACCCGGATGAAATCAGGGAGCTCGGCGGCCGCATTCCCAAGGGCATTCTCATGGTCGGCCCTCCGGGCACCGGCAAAACCCTGCTCGCCCGGGCCGTGGCCGGCGAGGCCGGAGTCCCCTTCTTTCCGATCAGCGGTTCGGAATTCATCGAGATGTTCGTCGGCGTCGGGGCCGCCCGGGTCCGGGAGCTCTTCGAACAGGCCCGCCAGAAGGCCCCCTGCATCATCTTCATCGATGAGCTCGACGCCATCGGCCGGGCCCGCGGCGCCGGGCCGGCGCTGGGCGGCCACGATGAACGCGAACAGACTTTGAACCAGATCCTGACCGAGATGGACGGCTTCGATTCCTCTTCCGGAGTCATCGTCATGGCCGCCACCAACCGGCCCGAGATCCTCGACAAAGCCCTGATGCGGGCCGGCCGTTTCGACCGCCAGGTCCTGGTCGACAAACCCGACCTCAAAGACCGCGAGGCGATCCTCAAACTCCACGCCAAACGCCTCAAGATGGCCGATGACGTCGATCTTACGGTCGTGGCCCAGCGCACTCCCGGTTTCGTCGGCGCCGACCTCGAAAACATCTGCAACGAGGCCGCCATCCAGGCCCTGCGGCGCAAGGGCGACAAGGTGACGATGGCCGATTTCGAAGCCGCCATCGACCGGGTCATCGCCGGGCCCGAAAAGAAGCACCGGGCTCTCAACGCGGCCGAAAAGAAACGGGTCGCCTTCCACGAATCGGGTCACGCCCTGGTCGCCGAAATCGTCCCCACCGGGGAGCCGGTCCACAAGGTTTCTATCATTCCCCGGGGCGTCGCCGCTCTGGGCTATACCCTGCAGCTGCCGGTCGAGGAGAAATTCCTCTCCACCGAAGCTGAGCTCAAGGACCAGATCGCCATCCTCCTGGGCGGCCGGGTCGCCGAGGAAATCGTTCTCGGGGATATCTCGAGCGGGGCTTCGAACGACCTCGAACGGGCCTCCGAAACCGCCCGCTCGATGGTCACCCGCTTAGGCATGAGCAAGAAACTCGGCCCCCTGACCTACGGCAAGCACCAGGAACTCCAGTTCCTCCCCGGCCAGGAGCATGTCGAGCGCAACTTCAGCGAAGCCACGGCCCGGATCATCGATGAAGAGATCAAGGAGATCGTCGAACATGAATACCGCCGGGTCACCGAAATTCTGACCGAAAACCGTGAAAAGCTCGACCGGCTGGCCGCCCTCCTCGAAGAGAAAGAGGCCATCGACGGCGAAGAGGTCAAAAAGATAGTTGCGGAGTAGAGCGACGGCCTGCCAGGCAGGCCGCTCTTCCTATAATCCACGGTTCTCGTTTATTTACGGAGACGCTTCCTGAATAAACGAAAGAATGGACATGAACGACTTCTACCAGGAACAGGCCGCCGCCTACTACGCCGCCACCGTCGGGATCGATCCGACCTCGTTCCTCAAACCGCTGGCCGACCGCCTCGAACCCGGAGCCGCGATCCTCGATGTCGGCTGCGGCTCGGGCCGCG
>JAADEO010000155.1 GCA_013153415.1 Deltaproteobacteria bacterium | reverse complement strand
GCTGAACCCCGAGGCCGCAATACCGCCCCGGCGATCGCCCTGGCAGCTGAACTTTTGCGGGATCGGGTCGGTGAGAAAGCCATCATGATGGTCTTTCCGGCTGATCACTACATCGGTGACCAGGAACGTTTCCATCTTCATCTGCGCCGGGCCGCGGAATGCGCGGCCGACGGCAGTCTCGTTACTCTGGGCATCAAGCCCAACCGGCCGGAAACCGGATACGGCTATATCCAGAGGGGCGCGGCTCTGCCCCCCTCGCCAGAGATCAAAGAGCTGGCAGCCTATGCGGTAGCCCGGTTTGTCGAAAAACCGGATTACCGGACCGCAGCGACCTACCTGATGGATGGCGGCTATTTCTGGAACAGCGGCATTTTCATCTGGCAGGTCGGCAGTATTCTCAGGGAAATCGCCGAATTCACCCCGGCTATCGACCGGGCGCTGGCCACCTTTCGCCGCACCCGCCGCTTAGTCGGCATGGAACAGGCCCTGACCGAATTCTACGACCAGGTCGAAGCGGTATCCATCGATTTCGCCATTATTGAAAAATCTTCGCGGGTAGCCGTGGTACCGGCTGATTTCCCCTGGAGTGATCTGGGCAGCTGGGATTCGCTCGACGAATTACGCCTCTCTCCTTTCTCCACACCGCCGACCGTAATCAGCATTGATGCCACTGATAATACGGTTTACACCGACAAACTCACGGCCCTGGTCGACGTCGAGAACCTGCTCGTGGTCGAAACTGATGACGCCCTGTTGATCTGCCGCAAAGGCAACAGTCAACAGGTCAAGAATGTCGTTGCGAAATTACGGGAACAGGGGTTGGATGAATTTCTTTAAATCTTGAAAAATAGTCGTATTTATGCCATAGCAGAGCGACTTTTCTAATTTTCCCATAACCATTTGCTGAAACCCTCGATGGAGAACACCGATGACCAGGAAATTCTTGATATCAAGTTTACTCATTTTCGCCTTCATGTTCAGCGGCTGTAGTGGCTGGCACATTCCTTTCTTCGGCAGCAAGGAAGCCAAGGAAGAGACCCCCCTGGTCCAGGATTCGACCGCCGCGGAAGAACCGCAATACAGCGGCCCGCAACCAGCCAGCAACCCTCAGCCAGTTTATGGCGGGGCTCCGGCCAGCGGAAACTATGCGCCGGCAGCGGGTGGAAATTATGCCCCCCCGGCAGGAGCGGCTTATGGCCAGGCACCGGGTGCGGCCGGAGCTTTCACTCCCGGCCAGCCTTATAGCCCCAACGCCAATTACGCTCTCAATGCAAGTCCCGGCTACGGTGCCCCGGGCCAGGCTCCCGGTGCCGCTCCGGCGCCATACGGCACGCCGCAGCCTTTCACTCCCGGCTACCCCGCCACCGGTGCTGCAACCCCGGCTCCTTACGGAGCAGCGCCCCAGCCATACGGAGCTCAGCCAGCGGCCGGGGCCTACGGTGCTTACCCTGCCGCTCAACCAGGGCCAGCAGCCGCTCCGCAGGCCGGGATCTACGGGCAGAATCTGGAACAGGGTGATCTTGGCGGCCAGGGAGCTTTCATGGGCGCCGCACCCGACGGCAACCTCTCTTTCGGTGGTATCAAACGTAAAACTCTGTTTATCATCAGCTATCCTCAGCGGGGTCTGAGTACCATTCCCTACGATTCTTTCAGCCGCCAGATCTATCAGCGCCTGGCCGCTTCCCCGGCCCTCAACCTCGTCCCCCGGGAGGCTGTCGACCAAGTCGCCCAGCAATTCTTCTCCCAGACCCTCGATGCCAGTTCCCGCCTGAGCCGTCTTGGTCAAGAGCTCGGAGCCCAGGCCATTATCCTTGAAAAGGTCCAGTTTGCCGGCAATTTCGGCGGCAACGGTTACGGCTACGCCCCCCCCAAACAGGTGTTTCAGCTGCAGTTGATCGATACCGCTACCGGTTATCCGGTCAAGAGCTACACGGTCGATCCCGCTACCCCCGCAGTAAACCAGGTGGTCAATAACCTGATCAACTATATCCGGATGATCGACTGGAGCGCCCGGGTGATAAAAGTCGAGAAGAACCGGGTACTGATCAATGCCGGGCGACTCTCGGGCCTGCAGATCGGTCAGAATCTGAGGATTTACGCCAAGGGCAGCAATATCAAGGATCCCACCACCAAGCTTTCCCTGGGGAACGCCCAGGGAGCTCTCAAAGGAACCGTCAAAGTGGTTGACTTCTTTGGCCTCGATGGCGCCATCTGCGAACCGGTGGCCGCCGGCAAATTCAGCCAGGGAGACATGGTCAAAGCGGTTGAATAACGACTGCGCATTATCACCTTCATAAGTTGTCGGGACACAGGGACGGACTCAATACATTGCCGCCCTGTGTCCTTTCTTATATCTGTTCACCTGTAAACCATCTCGGCGGCGGTCTTGTTGCATTTATGAAAAACAATCACAACCCATGCCGGCGCTATCCTTCGGTCGCAATCATCATCCTGCTGCTGGCCTTGGTGCTGGCCGCCTGCGATCACCTGCCTTTCATGCCCCGGCTGGAAATCGACAAGTTCCCTGCCGACACCCAGCTGCTTGAGACGATGGAGGTCCGGGACGTTATCTACGTTCGCGTCGAAAATCCGGCCCGGCTGTCGGACCCCGAAGCACCTGAAACCATCTGGATTCCGGCTTCCGTTTTCAAAGCCGGCAATTACAAAGCCTATACCGCCAACCTGCCGCAACCGAAGCCGGTCGAAGTGGCGGCCAACACCCCTGGAAATCTCAAAACCCCGGCCCCCACTTCCGAAAAACCCCCATTGCAAGGTGAAGAACGACTACAGGAAAGCGCTCCTGCAACCGACCTGACATTACGACGCCGAATCCTGCTGTTTCCCGATCGGATCAGTCATCACGCCCCTGCGATCACCACCCAGCTGAGCGTGGAGATGGAAGAGAAACTGCCTCTCAGGTTTGTCACTTTCCAGGACCCCGACCTCGAACAACGCGGCCGGCTGCTCTCTCAGAAACCTGAAATCATGGCCGCCATTCGCAAATGGCTTGCCCGGTACGAAGGGCCGCCACCGGTCCAATTCGTGGTTTTCCTGACCACCAGCATCGGCCGGGACCGGCAGTATTTCACCTGCAACTGGGTCGACGCCCAGACCGGCGACCGGGTCGCGGCTTTTACCTTCATGCGCGGGCTCGACGGACGCCTCTGGTACCCTCTGGTTCCGACCGACCCCGAACCACTGGTCAACCTGGTAACCGCCACCCCCTGGTGGTGCCGACTGCAACGCAGTCCGGACAATGACAAGCTTTATCGACTCAACGCCGGCCACCGCAGCAACCTGCACTACGGCCTCGAGCTCATGGTTTACCGACAGGCCCTTAAAATCATGGACCCCCAGGGAAACCGGCAGCTGGGTTTCGTTTTCGATCAACCCGCCGGCCGGGTTTCAGTGGTTGATTTCTATGGTGACGATGGGGCTTTCGCCAAGGCCCGGAAACCGCTGCCCGACGATCTGCAAAAAGGTTTCGCGGTCGAGATCCCCGCGCCACCGCAGGAGGAGAAATTGGCCACCAGTCCAGCGCGTTCCCCCAAAGCCGAAAACACCGGGAAGGAGCTACAGGAAGACTGATAAACTCCATACGAAAAATGGATCGGTATCGAACAAGCCTCAGCCGACCTTCAACAAATTTAGGGCTTCCATCGGTGGGGCTGGAAATCGCTAGCAATTGACATGAGGAAAAGTAGAAATGCGCTCTCACCAGATAACCAAAGGGATCGAGCGAGCTCCGCACCGCTCTCTGCTCAAAGCCATCGGCTATACCGACAGTGAACTCGAACGCCCCCTGATCGGTATCGCCCAATCAGCCAACGAGGTTATTCCCGGACACATCCATCTGGATCGAATCTGCACTGCCGTCAAAGACGGCATCCGCATGGCCGGAGGCACCCCGATGGAATTTTCCACCATCGGCATCTGCGACGGCATCGCCATGGGGCATACGGGTATGAAATACTCCCTCGCTTCACGGGAACTGATTGCCGATTCGGTTGAGAGCATGGCCCGGGCCTACCCATTCGACGGCCTCGTGATCCTGCCCAATTGCGACAAGATTGTCCCGGGCATGATCATGGCTGCAGCCCGGCTCGATATCCCGACCATCATCGTCAGCGGCGGACCGATGCGTACCGGGGTCTGCAACGGCAAAGAGATCGACTTGATCACGGTTTTCGAGGGCATGGGGAAATACCAGGTTGGAGAACTGGATGAAGCCGGGCTCAAGGAACTGGAAAACGCCGCCTGTCCCGGGGCGGGATCCTGTTCCGGCATGTTCACCGCCAACTCCATGAACTGCCTGACCGAGGCCCTGGGTATCGCCCTGCCCGGCAACGGTACGACCCTGGCAGTCGACGCCGCCCGCATCCGACTCGCCAAGGAGAGCGGTAGGGCCCTGATGAAACTGGTGGGGAAAAATATCACTTTTCGGCAGTTACTGACCCGCGAGGCCTTTCTCAACGCCTTGGTCGTCGATATGGCTTTCGGCGGTTCGACCAACACCTCCCTGCATCTGCCCGCCATCGCTCACGAGGCTGGTTGCAGCCTGACACTCGATGATTTCCATGCCGCCAGCCAGAAAACCCCGCATATCTGCAACATGTCTCCCGGCGGTCCGCACCACTTGGAAGACCTGCACCAGGCCGGCGGGGTCTACGCCATCATGTTGGAGCTCGGTCGCAAAGGACTGCTCAACCAGGAGTGCTTGACTGCTACCGGCCGGACAGTGGCGGAAAATTTCGCTGACTTCTCTGTAGCTGTGAAAAATCCCGAGGTCATCCGCTCCCCTGACCACCCTTACCACGCGACCGGAGGGTTGGCGGTTCTCAAGGGCAACCTGGCACCGGACGGCGCCGTCGTCAAACAATCGGCAGTGGCTCCGGAAATGCTGAAACACCAGGGCCCGGCCCGGGTTTTCGAAACCGAGGAAGATGCTTTTGCCGCCATCATCGAACGACGGATCGAGTCTGGCGATGTCATCGTCATCCGTTACGAGGGCCCCCAAGGGGGACCCGGCATGCGGGAGATGCTATCACCGACTGCGGCCCTGGCCGGAATCGGGCTCGACAAGGAGGTCGCACTGCTGACCGATGGCCGCTTCTCGGGCGGTACCCGCGGCGCGGCCATCGGTCATATATCACCGGAAGCGGCGGCTGGCGGCCTGATCGGTCTGGTTCGGGAGGGAGATACGATTGCAATCGACATTCCGAACCAGAAATTGGAACTGCTGGTCGATGAAAGTGAACTGCAAAAACGCCAGGCGGCGTGGCGGAAACCTGAACCCAAGATTAAATCGGGCTACCTCAGCCGTTACGCCCGTCTCGTCGGCTCTGCCGCCAGCGGCGCCGTATTCGATTAAAAAACAGGAGGTTGCCGGTCATGGAAGATTGTCTGTTCTGCAAGATCATCCGGGGAGAGATCCCCTCCGAAAAAGTCTACGAGGATGAACTGGTCTACGCTTTCAAGGACATCAACCCCAAGGCTCCGGTCCATCTGCTGATCATTCCCAAGAAGCATTACCCGACCCTCAATGACCTGCCCGATGAAGAGATGGATATCATCGCCCACATCCACAAGGTGGTCAAGAAACTGGCTGCCGAATTCGGGGTCGCGGAAAGCGGTTACCGTACCCTGGTCAACACCAACAAGGAGGGCGGACAGGTGATCTTCCACCTCCACTACCACCTGATCGGCGGGCGCCAGTTACGGGCCTAGCAGGATGGTTGAGCTCAACACCACCGAACACTACTATACTGGGGAGAGCCCCAGCCTGCTCTGGGAGATGACGATCTGCCAGAGTCTGGGAGACGGGGGCGGCGCTTTCGCCCGGGCCCTGGAAAAACCGGCCGCCTATGGTCGATTGCTGGGAGAATTTCTTTTAGAAGAGACCGCTTTGTCTCGCACTGGAGGCACGATAATCGAGGTCGGCGGCGGTTACGGCACTCTGATGTCCGGACTGCTCCAGGTTCTGTCTCCCAGCCGGATCACGATGATCGATATCTCCACCTTGCTGCTGGACCGACAGCGGGAAACCTTGGCCGGGATCTCGGCCGGGACTCGGTTTGTCCGGGATGACATTTTCACCTGGCTGGCCCGCGAGCGCCCGGAGAGTGAGCTTATCATTCTCAATGAAAACTGTGGAGATTTTCCCACCCTGACCGACATCGACAAGCAGGAGATCTCCTCCCTGCCGACAGCCTCCTGGCTCGCTCCCGGCGACATTCCCCCACCCGGAAAACTGACACCACAGCAGTTTTGCGCGGAAGCGGCCCGCGTCATCACCACCTACGACCTCGATATCATCGATCTTCCGCCCCGTTTCAATCTCAACTACGGGGCCTTGCGCCTGCTCGAGCTCCTGGCCGCAACCACTATCAACAATGCCTTCATCTGTGAGCATGGCAGCGACACGATGCTGCCCTGGCCCTTCTCCCTTTTTCCCTCGATTCAACCACCCGGCAACCACATCAACCCGCGCCGGATCAGCCTCAAGGATCACGACGAATACAACATCCGCTTCGACCACCTGGAACAGGCCGCCAAAAAGCTCGGCTTTACGGTTAAACGAAGCCATTTGATCGAAATGCTGAAGCTGCGCTTTGATGACGAAATAGACTACCTGCTGCGCGAGGGGAAACCGGAAAGCGAAGAACAGGAGATCCTGCTCGAACTTTATGAGCATATCTCCGAGTACCAGGTCATGCTCCTGACCCGGGCATAAACGAACTGTTTTCATTGAAAAAAAAGAAGGCCGCCGGGGTATCTCCCGGCGGCCTTCTTATCTCTAATGCGAGGTTTCTCAGCTG
>JAADEO010000002.1 GCA_013153415.1 Deltaproteobacteria bacterium | reverse complement strand
CGAAAACCGGAACAAAAGGTTAAAATAAAATAATCTTCTGTCCGAATACAACTCCTTTATGGGTTGATACCGAGGTAAAAGGCGTGTATATTGAAACTGTTTTTCCGGAAACCGCCCCGGCATCCCCATGATAAAGCAGGAATGATTTTTGCTGGGTGCAGTTTGGCAGCGTAAGTTGCCACCACTTTTATGGCCCGGAAACCGCCATTCAAGCAAGTTGCAATCGAAAATGACGGCCGCCATGATTTACAATCAGGCCGCCCGGAAATTTCCTACCACCCACATTCTTAAAGATATATAATCAATATGGCCTCCCCGGAAACCGGCAAACGCATCGGCGAGCTACTGCTAAACGCCGGACTGATCAACCAAGAGCAGCTGGCCCACGCCCTGGATGAAATAAAAACCAACCCCGGCCGCCTAGGTACGGCTCTGGTGCGCTTGGGCTACCTCAGCGATGAGGACCTGATCAATTTTCTCAGTGTCCAGTTCGGAGTCCCCTCGGTCGACCTGCATAACTTTTCGATCAAGGATGAAGTCTTAGAGCTGGTCCCCGCCGACCTGATCAACAAGTACCACATCCTGCCGATCAACCGGATCGGCTCGACCCTGATCATCGCGACCTGCGATCCGACCGACATCTCCGCTTTTGACGACATCAAATTCATCACCGGCTACAATATTGAAATTACAGTGGCCCCGGAAGCCGCTATCAAGGAGGCAATCGACCGGTTCTACGACTCAAGTTCGATGCTCGACGATATCATTGCTGAATTCGACGATTCCGAACTCGAACTGATTCAGGAGGAAGACGAACCGGATGCCCTCTCGATCAAAAAAGAGACCGAAGACGCTCCGGTCATCCGGCTGGTCAACAAGATCATGGTCGACGCCATCCGCCGGGGCGCCAGCGATATCCACATCGAACCTTACGAAACCTTATTCCGGGTCCGCTACCGTATCGACGGTGTGCTTTACGAAATCATGAAGCCGCCGATGAAGTTGAAAAACGCTATTTTATCCCGCATCAAGATCATGTCCGAACTCGATATCGCCGAACGGCGGCTGCCCCAGGACGGACGCATCAAGATGAAACTGGGGAAGGGCAAGTCGATGGACATGCGGGTTTCGGTGCTGCCCACCCTGTTCGGCGAAAAAATCGTCCTGCGCCTGCTCGACCAGTCCAACCTGCAGCTCGACATGACCAAACTTGGGCTCGAACCCGAGATGCTGGAGAAAGTCAACGAAGCCATTCACCAGCCTTACGGCCTGATCCTGGTCACCGGTCCCACCGGCAGCGGTAAAACCACCACCCTCTATTCGGCCTTAAGCGAACTCAACAAGGTCTCCGACAATATCATGACGGCCGAGGATCCGGTCGAATTCAATCTCGCCGGCATCAACCAGGTCCAGGTCCGGGAATCGATCGGCCTGACCTTCGCCGCCGCCCTGCGCTCATTCCTGCGCCAGGACCCCGACATCATCCTGGTCGGAGAGATGCGCGATCTGGAAACCGCCGAGATCAGCATCAAGGCCGCCCTGACCGGTCATCTGGTACTCTCCACGCTCCACACCAACGACGCTCCCAGCAGTATCACCCGGATCATCAACATGGGCGTGGAGCCTTTCCTGATCGTCTCTTCCGTACACCTGATCATCGCCCAGCGCCTGGCCCGCAAAGTCTGCCCGCGCTGCGCCACCCGGGAAGACATTCCGGTTCGGGCTCTGATTCAGGCAGGCATGGACCCGGAGAGCGCGGAACAAACCGTCTGCTTGACCGGTAAAGGCTGCGAAGAGTGCAACCGCACCGGCTACAAAGGCCGCATCGCGCTTTATGAAATAATGGAACTGGACGAAGAGATAAAAACCGCGATCATCAACGGCGCCAACACCATGGAGCTCAAGGCCATGGCCATTAAAAACGGCATGAAAAGCCTGCGCCAGAGCGGTTTGAGCAAAATGCGGGAGGGCATCACCAGTTTCCAGGAGGTGCTGCGGGTCACGGCCCGGGATTAATCCGGCAACCATTTACGCAAACAGTCTGATCCAAGGAGTCGACAACAATGGCAAATCTGCATGAGCTGCTCAAGATCATGATCGAAAAAGATGCCTCCGACCTTCACCTGACGGTCGCCAGCCCGCCCCAGGTCAGGATCGACGGCATTCTCCAGCCGTTGCCCTATCCGCCTCTGACTCCCAACGAGACCAAACAGATGTGCTACAGTGTCCTGACCGACAGTCAGAAGCACCGTTTCGAGCGGGAAAATGAACTCGATCTTTCTTTCGGGCTCAAAGGCATCAGCCGCTTCCGGGCCAACATCTTCGTTCAGCGCGGCACCGTGGCCGGAGCCTTCAGAGCCATTCCCTACGAAGTCAAACCTTTCCATGAACTGGGGCTGCCACCAGTCGTCCAAGAACTGATGCGCAAGCCAAGCGGTCTGATCCTGGTCACTGGTCCCACCGGTAGCGGTAAAAGCACCACCCTGGCGGCGATGATCGACCAGATCAACGAAGAGCGCCATGAACATATCATCACGATCGAGGATCCGGTCGAGTTCATCCACTCGCACAAAAACTGCATCGTCAATCAGCGGGAGATCAAATCTGATACCGAGGATTTCAAAAAGGCCCTGCGCTACATCCTGCGCCAAGACCCGGATGTCGTCCTGGTCGGAGAATTGCGCGACCTCGAAACCGTAGCCTCGAGCCTGACCGTCGCCGAAACCGGGCACCTGACTCTGGCCACCCTGCACACCAACTCCTGCGCCCAGACCATCAACCGGATCATCGACATCTTTCCTTCACACCAGCAACCCCAGATCAGATCCCAGCTCTCGTTCGTGCTCCAGGCGGTCATCTCCCAACAGCTCATTCCCCACCGTAGCGGCCACGGCCGGGTTTTAGCCCTGGAACTGATGGTTCCCAACGCCGCGATTCGCAACCTGATCCGCGAAGACAAGATTCACCAGATCTATTCCCAGATGCAAGTCGGCCAGAGCAAGTTCGCCATGCAGACCATGAACCAGTCTCTGTCAACCCTTTACCAGAGCGGCAAGATCAGTCTCGATGACGCTTACGCCAAAAGCAACGACCTGATGGAACTCAAACAGATGCTGGGCCAGGGTTTCTAAATAAAAATAAGGATTCGCAATCAAGGAGCCGCAATGCAGATTTACAAATGGCAGGCGACAAACCGCCAGGGCAAGAAGGCCAAGGGCGAGATGGAAGCCATCTCGGACAGCATTGTCGTCATGAACCTGCGCAAGCAGGGCTTTTCCGACATCAAGGTCAAAAAGAAACCGAAAGAGATCGAGATCAACCTGCCCTTTCTCAAGGGCCGGGTGCCGGACAAGGATGTCGTGGTCTTCACCCGCCAGTTCGCCACCATGATCAACGCCGGACTGCCGATAATCCAGTGTTTGGAGATCCAGTCGACCCAGCAGGAGAACAAGGAATTCAAGAAAATCCTGACCGCAGTCAAAGAAGATGTCGAAAAAGGGGAAACTCTGGCCGACGCCCTGCGCAAACACCCGACAGTTTTCGACCCTCTCTACTGCAACATGGTCGAAGCCGGTGAAACCGGCGGCGCCCTCGATATCATTCTGGGTCGACTCGCCTTCTTCATGGAAAAGAACATGAAACTCAAGAAGAAGGTCAAGGGGGCTCTGGTCTACCCTGCCTCGGTCGTCTGCGTCGCGATCATCGTCATCGCCATCATGATGATCTTCGTCATCCCCTCGTTCGAGAAGATGTTTACCGGTTTCGGGGCCGAACTGCCGCTTTTGACCCAGATTATCGTCAACATCAGTAATTTCATGCGCAGCAACGCCCTGCTGATCGTCGCCGTCATTTTCATCAGCATCGTAGCCCTGAAAAAAATCTACCAGAAAAACGACAAAGCCCATCACTTCTTCGACAGCATGTTTCTGAAGATGCCGATTTTCGGAGTTCTATTGCGCAAGGTCGCGGTAGCTAAATTCACCAGGACCCTGGGCACCATGATTTCCAGTGGGGTGCCGATCCTGACCTCGCTGGAGATCGTCGCCCGGACGGCCGGCAATGTAGTGATCGAAAAAGCGATCATGGCCACCCGGGAAAGTATCAGCCAGGGTAAAACCATCGCTGAACCTCTGATGGAGAGCGGCATCTTCCCTCCAATGGTCACCCAGATGATAGCGGTCGGCGAGACCACCGGTGCCCTCGACCAGATGCTGACCAAGATTGCCGACTTCTACGACGACGAGGTCGATGCCGCGGTCAGCGCCATCACCTCTCTGATCGAACCCTTGCTGATGGTTTTCTTAGGGGGCATTCTCGGCACCATGATCGTTGGTATGTACTTGCCGATATTCAAGATGGGCGAGGTCGTCCATTAATGTTGGCTTCGTAACCGAGCAGACAATGGAAAACAGCCACATTCATTCCGGCCGGCTCAGGCACCTGCTGATTTTCCGTCTGCTTCTGGTTACCCTGCTGCTCGGCGCCCTGCTGCTGTTCGAACTCATCTGGCCGCAGGAATCGGGGGCCATTCCGGCTTCGCTCTATTGCTTTGTCATCTTCACCTACCTGGTCACCATCTTCTACTCCCTGAGGCTGAACCGCGTCGCCAATGCTTCGAGGTTCATCTATCAGCAGCTGATGGCCGATGCCACCCTGATCGCCGTCCTGCTCTACCTGACCGGCGGTTTTTACAGCCTTTTTTTCCCGCTTTTTTATTTCATCATCCTCGGGGGCACTCTCTACCTCGAACGGCACCGGGTCATAATCCTGCTTTTTTACTGCACTTTTCTCTACCTGCTGGTGATTTTCGCCCACATCTACAACCCGTTCCAACACTTGCTGCCGCTGCCGCCGCTGGTCAGCAGCAACCACAAGGTCGTCTCCAAGCTGTTTTTCAACCTGGCTCCGTTCTACCTGACCGCCTTCATCCTCCATTTCATCGCCAAGGAACGACTCGACACCATTCAACGGCTTGAAAAGGTCACCAGCGACCTCGAGGAATTCAAAGATCTCAACCAGCATATCATCGCTTCGATCGACAGTGGTCTGATCACCACCGACCGGCAACTGACCATCAATTCCATCAACCAGGCCGGCTGCACCATTTTGGGCCACAAGAGAAACGCCATCCTCTACCGCAGCCTCCACGAGGTGATCAACAACCTGCCGGCCGCCACTGACATTGCCGATTCCGGTCGACAACGTCACGAGATCAGCTACCAACACCCTTCCGGTCAGCAATTGATTCTCGGTTTCGCTTTTACCCCCCTGAAAAAAATGGGAGACCAGGAACTCGGCTGGATCCTGATCTTCCAGGATCTCACCGAGTTGAAAAAAATTGAGGAGCGCCTCCAGGAGGCCAACAAGATGGCCGCCATCGGCCGCCTGGCTGCCGGTATCGCCCACGAGATTCGCAATCCCCTGGCTGCCATAACCGGATCGATCGAGATCCTGGCCGAGGACCTGCCGGAAAAGGATGAAACCCATCACCGACTGCTGGCAATCATCCTCAAAGAGAGCAGCCGCCTGAACAACCTGATCAGTGATTTCTTAAGCTTCTCCCGGCTCGAAAACCGTGA
The DNA here is from genome assembly GCA_013153415.1 of Deltaproteobacteria bacterium. Lineage (GTDB taxonomy): Bacteria > Desulfobacterota > Anaeroferrophillalia > Anaeroferrophillales > Tharpellaceae > JAADEO01. Next base: position 1,302 of record JAADEO010000002.1, on the reverse strand, counting down.
ACAGATCGAGCTTGATCTGCTCGCTCTGCTCCGGGATGTCGTCTTCATCTTCCGCTCCCAGTTTCCACGAATCTCTTTCCGGGAGGAGTATCACAGCCAAAGCTTTACGATACGAGCCAATCCCGACCAACTCGAACAGATCTTCTGGAACCTGTTGAAAAACGCCACCGAGGCGACGAGCGAGAAAGGCGAAATCGTCCTCTCCAGCCAGGCCTCCCAGGCGCGATTCCCGGCCCAGGGCGGCAGCCGGAAAGCTCAGTCAGGCGGTCCGGACGGCATCGAGATCAGCATCACTGACAACGGGCCGGGACTGGATCCCAAAATCGCCGATAAAATCTTTGAACCCTTTTTCACCACCAAGTCCAGCGGCACCGGCCTCGGACTCTACATCACCTTTCAGCTGACCCGTATCCACAATGGCAACATTCAGATCGGCAAAAGGGATGACAACATACCGGGCACCAGTGTCCGGCTCAGTTTTCCCGGCACCGACAACACCAGTCCCGATAACCGGAAAAAATCAGGCCATGAATAAACAACAGTTGGAAAAGAACCGCAATCTCCACATCATGGTCGTCGATGACGAACAGAGCATGTGCGATTTTCTCGAAATCACCCTGAAACGCAGCGGGTACCAGGTAAGCTGCTTCACCGACGCCTTCGCGGCCGTGGAGAGCCTCGAACACGAAAGCTACGATCTGGTGGTCTGCGATCTCAAGATGCCCTCGATGAACGGTCTGGAGATGCTGAGAACGGTCAAGAAGAAATCTCCGGCCACCGAAATCATCATGATTACCGCTTTCGCCTCCACCGGCACCGTGATCGAGGCCATGAAAAGCGGCGCGTTCGATTACATCAGCAAACCTTTCAAAATCGACGAGATCCTGCTGACCATCGAAAAGGCCCTGAAGAACTCGCAATTGCAACGGGAAAACCAGAGACTGCAACGCGAGCTGGAAAAACGTTTCGGTTTCGACAATCTGATCGGCAAGAGCCCGCCGATGCTGGCGGTCTACGAACTCATCAAGCAGGTGGCCCCAACCAAAACCAACATCCTGGTCTGCGGCGAGTCGGGCACCGGCAAGGAACTGGTAGCCCGGGCCATCCACTTCTCCGGACCCAACAAGGATAAACCCTTCATCGCGGTAAACTGTGCCGCGATCCCGGAACACCTGCTCGAAAGTGAACTCTTCGGCCATACCAAAGGGGCGTTCACCGGAGCCGTCAGCAATACCGAAGGATATCTTGAAGCCGCCGATGGCGGCACCCTCTTTCTCGACGAAATCGCCGAGATTCCCCCTT
>JAADEO010000006.1 GCA_013153415.1 Deltaproteobacteria bacterium | reverse complement strand
GTATTTGGAAGCCTCCCCTATTATTTCCAGATTTCTGATGATCGCATCCTGTGTTTTGGGATCATTGACGAAATCATCATACCCAAGGCCATGAATATATCGAGTTATTTTTGCAAGACAGATCAATATGTCTGCAATCAAATCTTTATCATTGCGTTTAGACATAGGTGATATTTTTCTCGATTTCATCGGAAACATTTTTGACGCGAATATTTTTCATCCCGCCTTTAGTCAGAACATCGACCTTTCTCCCAAATAAATTTTCCAAATATTCAACGAGCTCGATAAATTTCAAGCCGATTGGACGATCGAACTCGACTATGATGTCGACGTCACTATCCGGCCCGGCCGTATCCCGTGCGACAGAACCAAAAAGACCTATGTTGCGAATACCATATTGCCGTGACAGATAAGGGTATTGTTCTCTTATTTTCTTTATTATCTCGGAACGATATCCCATAGTAATCCTCTCTTCAGCGGAAGGGTGGCTGATAGCTGGAAATAAGCTTAATCTTTCCTATCGGGTTCCATCCATATCAGTTTGAATAAGGCTCTGTCAAACAGATGAATTTCGGGAGAACGGAACGACATAACCATGGTTGTGGAATCCTCACCCTTGGGGCAGCACTTTCTTCGGGTGAAAACGGTCCGCCTGCCTTGTTCGCGCCTGTCCCCGAACGGGAAGAAGTCAGCTTCACCGCCGGTTCAGTCTCTGTATGCTTCAGAGGATTTTCCTGCTCAGCAGGAGGGCGGCGGTTCTTCCCTGATCGTAGTAGCCGGGGCGGCGACCGGTCCGGGTGAAATCGAGCCGGCTGTAGAGTTTGCGGGCCGGGAGGTTGTTTTCGGAGACTTCGAGATGAAGGGATTCGATCTTTTGCCGGCGCAGGAGGGTTACGAGGTGTTCCAGGAGCAGAAAGCCCAGGTGCTGGCGACGCAACCGAGGCGTGACGGCGATTCTCAAGAGTTCGGCCTCGGGAGGAATGATCCGGGCGCAGGCGTAAGCGACCGGCTGGCGGGTGGGGATGGTTTCGAGCAGGAGAAAAATCGAGGATGGATTTTCGAGTTCCCCGGCCAGGCTTTCCCGGCTCCAGGGATTGGCGAAAGAGAGATCTTCCAGGCCGGCAAGAGCATCGAGATCGGCCGGGGTGGCGGGCCGGATTTCGCAGCTGTCGGCCGGGCTCATTGGCCGCAGTCGGAGGGATCGCCGGCCAGTTTCTCGAGGGCGTGCGGCAGGGCCGGCAGAACGACTTCGAGACACTCCCGGGCGGCCTTGGGGCTGCCCGGGAAATTGATGATCAGGGTCGATGCGCGAATCCCGGCCACGGCCCGGGAGATCATCGCGTGCGGAGTGATTTTGAGGCTTGCCGCCCGCATCGCTTCGGCGAAACCGGGGGCCGGGCGTTCGATGACCGCCGTGGTCGCTTCGGGGGCCAGGTCGCGGGGCGCGAACCCGGTGCCGCCGGTGGTCAGGATCAGGGCGAGATCGCCCCGGTCGCACCACGCGATCAGTTTTCGACTGATGCCCTCGGGATCGTCGCTGACGATGCCTTCGGCGGCGATCTCGAAGGCGCCGTGATTTTCGAGAATGGTTTTCAGGGCCGGACCGCTCAGGTCTTCACGCTCGCCCCGGGAACCGCGGTCACTGATCGTCAGAATTGCACACCGGTGTCGCATCCTGGGCCCCCTTGCGCATGTATTTGTATTCGATGCCGTCGATCAGGGCCTGCCAGCTGGCCTCGATGATGTTGGTCGAAACCCCGACCGTGCCCCACTTGTTGCCGTGCTCATCCTTGGATTCGATCAGGACCCGGGTGATCGAGCTGGTACCCTTGTCGGATGAAAGAATCCGGACCTTGTAGTCGTCGAGCCTGACGTTCTTGAGATCGGGATAGAACTTCTCCAGGGCCTTGCGCAGGGCTTTGTTGAGAGCATCAACCGGCCCCTCCCCGACCGAAGCGGTATGCTCCACGACGCCGCCGACCTCGATCATGACCGTGGCTTCGGTCAGCGGCGGCCGGTCGTAGCGGAACTTGTTGACCATCACCCGGAAGCCCTTGAAGGTGAAAATCGGTTTATAACTACCGGTGGTTTTCTTGACCAGGAGTTCGAACGAGGCCTCGGCCCCCTCGAACTGGAAGCCCTGCTCCTCGAGCTCCTTGATGCGCCGCAGGATCTCCTCGGTCTCTTCGCGGGTGCCGAGATCGAGATCGTACTCCTTGGCTTTATAGATGATATTGCTGCGGCCCGAAAGATCGGAAACCAGGACCCGGCGGCGGTTGCCGACCATCTCGGGATCGATATGCTCGTAGGTCAGCGGGTTTTTCTGGACCGCGCTGACGTGGATACCGCCCTTGTGGGCGAAGGCGGAGCGGCCGACGAAGGGCTGGTGACGGTTGGGGCTCTTGTTGGCGATCTCGTCGACGTAGCGCGACAGCGAGGCGAGCCTGGCGAGATTCTCGGGATTGACGACGTTGTAGCCCATCTTGATCTGCAGGTTGGGAATGATCGAGGTCAGGTTGGCGTTGCCGCAACGTTCGCCGAAACCGTTGATCGTGCCCTGAACCTGGGTGATGCCGTGACGGACCGCCAGCAGGGTGCCGGCGACCGCGGTTTCGGAATCGTTGTGCAGGTGGATCCCCAGGGGAACATCGGGGCCGAGTTCACGGCGGACGATATCGATGATACCGGTCAGTTCATCCGGCAGGGTGCCGCCGTTGGTATCGCACAGAACCAGGGTTTCGGCGCCGCCCTTCAAAGCCGCCCTGAGGGTCGCGATGGCGTAGTCGCGATTGTTCTTGAAACCGTCGAAAAAGTGCTCGGCATCGTAGAAGACGGTCTCCATCCGGCTCTTGAGGAAGGCCAGCGAATCCTCGATGACCTCGAGGTTCTCGTCGAGGGTGATGTGGAGGGCGTCGAGCACATGAAAATCCCAGGACTTGCCGAAAATGGTGGCAACCGTCACTCCCGATTCGACGATCGCCATCAGGTTGGGATCGCTTTCCGGGCGGTTCTCGAGTTTCCTGGTGCTGCCGAAGGCGGTGACCTTGGCAAACTTGAGGTCGACTTCCCGGATCTTGTTGAAGAAACTGAAATCCTTGGGGTTGGATCCCGGCCAGCCGCCTTCGATGTAGTGGATGCCGAAGCTATCGAGCCGCTTGGCGATGCGTACCTTGTCGTCGGCCAGCAGCGAGATCTCCTCGGCCTGGGTGCCGTCGCGCAAGGTGGTATCGTAGATTTTAATCATCCTCGTTGGTTCCTTCGCCGGCCAGGTCGAATTCGTCGTGCAGAACCCGGACCGCGAGCTCGGTATATTTTTCCTCGATAACGCAGGAGACCTTGATCTCGGAGGTGCTGATCATCATGATATTGATGTTTTCCCGGGCCAGGGCCTGAAACATCCGGCTGGCGACATTGGCGTGGGTGCGCATGCCGATCCCGACGATCGAAACCTTGGCGATATTGCGGTCGCCGACGATCTGCCGGGCTCCGACCTCGCGGTTGAACTTCTCCAGGGCTTCGAGGGCCTGGTCATAATCGAGCTTGGGCACCGTGAAGGTCAGGTCGGTCAGACCTTCGTCGGAGATATTCTGAATGATCATGTCGACGACGATCCCCTGGTCGGCGATCGCGGTAAAGATCGAGGCCGCGATGCCGGGCCGGTCGGGAATGCCGCAGATCGTGATTTTGGCGTCGCTCTTGCTGTAGGCGACCCCGGAAACAATAGCCTTTTCCATGCACTCTTCCTCCCTGCAAACGATAGTTCCCTGACTATCGGAAAAACTTGAACGAACGTGAAGCGGGATGCCGTATTTCTTGGCGAACTCGACCGAGCGGATCTGCAGGACCTTGGCCCCGAGGCTGGCGAGTTCCAGCATCTCTTCGTAGGAGATGCGTTCCAGCTTGCGGGCCTTGTCGCAGATGTTGGGATCGGTCGTGTAGATGCCGTCGACGTCGGTATAGATTTCACAGACATCGGCCGGCAGGGCCGCGGCCACGGCCACGGCGCTGGTATCCGAGCCGCCCCGGCCCAGGGTGGTGATATCCCCGGCCTCGTTGACTCCCTGGAAACCGGCGACCACCACGATGTAATCGTCGGCCAGGGCCCGCCGGATGCGTTCGCCGCCGATCTCGGTGATCCGGGCCCGGCTGTGATCGCTGTCGGTTTTGATTGAAACCTGGGATCCGAGCAGGGACACCGCCTTCTCCCCCAGCCCTTCGATGGCCATCGCCAGCAGGGAGATCGAAACCTGTTCGCCGGAAGAGACCAGCATATCGTGTTCACGGCGGTTATGGCGGGGATTGATTTCGTTGGCCAGGGTAATCAGACGGTCGGTTTCACCCGACATGGCCGAGACCACGACCACAACCTGGTTGCCCTGCCGCCGGGTCTCGACCACCCGGCGGGCGACATTCTTAATCCGTTCGACCGAGCCGACCGAAGTGCCGCCGTATTTTTGTACCACTACTCCCATAACAGATATTGTTTCCTCCACTTCAGGCGGTATCGGGTTGTGTTGCGCCGCCGTGATTTTGCCCGGGTTGAAGATTGTCGCGGAGATATCGCAGCAAATTGGCCGGATACTCGCAGAGCCTGCGTTTTATTGGATTATAAAGCGCCTGTCAACCGTTAAACCGGCCTGGCCGCCGGGAAAAGCGTAAAAATGAAGGGAACACTTGCACTATAGCGTTTTCTTGTGCTAGAAAAAAGCAATTGTATTGTTTTTTCGTTTTATCTATAAATCATGACGGGAGTAGCTGACTGATGTGCCAATCCAATGTCTACCTGCAGACTGAAAACGGCGAGGAAAAACTGGTAATGGAGGACGTGTCCCTGATCACTCCTCTCGACGGGGGAGAGACCGAGCTGGTGGGGCTTTTCGGCGACCGCCTGACGGTCAAGGCCAGGATCAAGGAGATGGACCTGCTCAAACATCGCATTGTCATGCAGGCGACCGAAGCGAGTTGATCCTGAACCGTTTCAGAATACCATAAATTTCAATACCAATACTTTAAGGATGGAGTACCATGGCGGAAATAACCCTTGAACTTTGCAAAGAGCGTAAACCGATTCCCGACGATGACAAGCTGGGTTTCGGCGTTCATTTCACCGACCACATGCTGGTCATGGATTATAATCTCGAACAGGGCTGGCATGACATGCGGATTACGCCCTACGGTTCCATCGAAATCGACCCGTCGATGATGGCGCTGCATTACGGCCAGGCGATTTTCGAAGGCATGAAAGCCTTCCGTGGCCAGGAAGGCGGCATCAACATTTTCCGTCCCCGGGATCATTTCCAGCGCTTCAACAATTCGGCCCGCCGGGTCTGCATTCCCGAACTGGATATCGAAGAGTTGCTTACCGGACTCAAAAAATTGCTGGAAATCGACAACCAGTGGGTGCCTTCGACGCACGGCACCGCCCTCTACATCCGGCCCTTCATCTTCGCTACCGACCAGTTTCTCGGTGTCCGGCCTTCGCACACCTACAAGCTGATGATCATCCTCTCGCCGGTCGGCGCCTACTACGCCGAGGGTTTCAATCCGGTCAAGATCATGGTCGAAGACGAGTATGTCCGGGCCGTGCGCGGCGGGATCGGCGCAATCAAGACTCCCGGCAACTACGCCGCCAGCCTGCTGGCCGCGGTCAAGGCCCAGAAACAGGGTTTCACCCAGGTGCTCTGGCTCGACGCCATCGAGCAGAAATGGCTCGAAGAGGTCGGCACCATGAACATCATGGTCAAGATCGACGATAAAGTCATCACCCCACCGCTGAACGGCAGCATCCTGCCCGGCATCACCCGGGATTCGACCCTGAAACTTCTCCAGCAGTGGCAGGTTCCGGTGGCCGAAGAGCAGATCAGTATCGACGAGGTCATGGAAGCGGGACGCTCCGGGCGGCTTCAGGAGATGTTCGGTACCGGTACCGCGGCAGTGATCTCACCGGTCGGCTCCCTCCATTACAAGGACCAGAGCGTTGCCATCAACAACGGGGCCGTAGGCGAACTCTCGCAGAAACTGTTCGATGAGATCACCGCGATCCAGTACGGCAGCAAGGCCGATGATCACGGCTGGATCGAAACCGTTCCGGTCTAGCCACCCTCCTTTCCCACAAACTACAAGCCCGGCCGGGTTCAGTTCATGAAGTCTGAACCCGGCCGCAGGTCAACTTCCCGATGCTGAAAACGGCGGTCGTCAATCTAGGTTGTCCCAAGAATGAGGTTGATGCCGAAAGGCTGGTCTACCTTCTCGACGACGCCGGATTTGAACTGGTTGACGACCCGGCCGCCGCCCGGATCATCATCGTCAATACCTGCGCCTTCATCCAACCCGCCGTCGAAGAGGCGATCGAGACCATTCTCGAACTGGCCCGCTACAAGCAGGACGGCAGCTGCCGCATCCTTGCGGTCAGCGGCTGCCTGCCGCAACGCTACGGGGCCGAACTGACGGCGGAGATCCCCGAAATAGATTTCCTTTTCGGAGTTGCCGACTGGTGCCGGATACCGCAGGTTCTGCAACAGGCTTCGGGCCCCGAAAAAATCGACGCCAGGCTGCATATCGGCCCGCTCGATTACCGGGAGTGCCAGAATCTTCCTCAGGCCGTGACTCCGCCCGGGGCGTTCGCCTACCTGAAAATCTCCGAAGGCTGCGACAACCGCTGCACCTACTGCATGATCCCGGCGATCAAGGGCCGGCAGCAGAGCGTACCTTTAGGAATGCTGCTGGAACAGGCGCGGCGGCTGGCCGCCGGCGGGGTTCGGGAACTCAATATCGTCGCCCAGGATATAACCGCCTACGGCCGCGACCTGCCCACCGACAACGGGACGCTGACCGACCTGCTGGAAAAACTGTGTCATATTTCCGAACTCGACCGGATCCGGCT
>JAADEO010000187.1 GCA_013153415.1 Deltaproteobacteria bacterium | reverse complement strand
GTCTTGCTGATCTTCATCCCGGGTTCGACGGCGGCTACCACGGTCTCTTTGTTGACCCATGTTTTTCTGGTTCTGCTCTTGAGCTGGTTTCTGCTGCGGGTCGTGCGTCCGGTGCGGGCCGGTTTTGACAAACTGATCACTCTGGTCGATAAATTCAATCGCCAGCAGAAGCAGAAGAGACCGGCAAACTGGGGTACCGATCTCGGCAGTCATCCGGAAATTCTGGACGAGGCCATCAAGCTGATCGAAAGGCAATACGAGTTCTTTCTCGCTCACAGCAGCCAGCTGGAAAATTTTACCGAAGTCCTGGAACGCCAGAATCAGAAGATCAATGAGAGCCGTCAACGCTACCGTCGTACCCTTGATGCTCTGGCCGACGGGGTTTACCTGGTCGATGACAGTTTCACCATCCGGGCCATTAACCGGGCCGAGGCGGCCTATTTCGGAGCGGCTCCGAAGGATCTGGTCGGCAAGCATTGCTATCAGGTTTTTCGCAAACAGCAGGCTCCCTGTCCCGATTGTCTGCCCCGGGAGTGCATGGAAGACGGCAAAAGCCATAGCCGTCTGCGTATCAGAAAACGCCGGGCCGGCCGGGAATATGTCAATATCCATTGTTACCCGATTTTTCACGAGGGTGAAACGGGGTGCCGGGAAGTTGTCGTCTATATCCAGGATACCAGTTCTCTGACCGAGATGGAAGACCGGGTGATCCGGACCGAAAAGATGGCCAGCATCGGCCAGATGGCCGCCGGGATCGCGCATGACCTGAATAATTTCCTGGCCGGTATCTACGGGGTGGTGCAGCTTCTGCAGATGTACTGCGAGGCCGCTCCGGAACCAAGGGAAAAGGAGATCAAGCTGTTGGGCCGTCTCCAGGACCAGGTCGAGGCCTTGAATCTGATGGCCGGCAATCTGATGGTTTTTTCCCATCCCGAACGCAAGGAACTCTTTCCTCTTTCACTGGTTCAGGTTATCGAGGATGCCCTTACTTTCAGCCGTTACGAACTGGAGCGGGAGCAGGTCCAGGTGGTCAAAGAGTTTGCCGAAGACCTGCCGATGGTCAAATGTGAAAAGGGGCAGATCCAGCAGGTGCTGCTCAACCTGATGCTCAATGCCGCCCAGGCGATCAGGGAGCGCAAGCAGGAACTCGGCGGTGAGCTCGCCGGTCGTATTCTGGTTGTCGTCGATAGGGAGGATGAAGAACATCTCTTCTTCTCGGTAACCGACAACGGGATCGGTATCGATCTGGAATCCCGGGAGTATATTTTCGATCCCTTCTACTCAACCAAGAAAGTCGAAGCCGAACGGGGAGCCACCGGACTCGGTCTTTTTACGGCCCGCACTATCGTCGAACAGCATCAGGGCCGGATCGAGTTTACCAGCATCCCGGGCCAGGGCAGCTGCTTCAAGGTGATTTTGCCCCTGCGGCCGGATGAGAACTCCTGCGATTCGGTAGCCTGAGAAAATGAAACCGTGCGGTGGCCGTTTCCCGGGAACTGGTTTTCCGGTTTTTTAATCTGTTGTTGATGAGAATGTTATGAAACTGGATCTGATCAAGGAGTACAAGGACCTTTCCCTGTTCCTGGTGAAATCGTTGCAGGGTTCGGTGGCCGGGGATCGCAAACTGAGTCGTTCGTTGAATGCTCTGCTCGCCCCTCTGGAACAGGCTGCGACTGCCGGCCAGATCAAAAGAATCCATCGTCAGATCAAAGATCTTCTCATCAAAGAGGAGCCGGTCGATGTGAATCAGCTTCTGGAGACGACCCGGCGCCTGAAAGAGGATCTCCTGGCTCAGTCCAATATCGAAAATGATCTGCGGTTGCTGATCGAAGATTTCAAATCCCTGGTCGAGGCCGCGTTGCATCATATCGAGAGTCTTTCTCTGCAGCAGGACCGCCTCGAGCTTTTCCTCGAATGTCGCAGCGAGCTCAGAGAGATCTCGACCCCGGAGGATATGAACCGCTACGTCAGGAAATTCAAGCGGCTCTTTTCCGGCAATTTTCTTCCCACCGAGGAGATTGTCAAAGAACGGGACGAATTGAAAAAGATCATCTCCATCCTGGCGAATTCGATCTCCAACCTGCTCCTGACCAGCGGCGAGTTCGACAGCGGGTTGGAGGAGTGCGTGGCGCGTCTCCAGCGGGCCCACAGCTTGAATGAAGTCCAGGAGATCCGGAATCTGCTGATCGAGCAGACCCGCAACCTGCAGGTCAGAACCCGGCAGATGGCCAAGGATATGCAGCAGGCCCGGGAACAGGTCGATGATGCCAATAAAAAGATCGAAGCTCTGAAAAATCAGATGGAGAAGATCAAAAAAGAGGTGGTCATCGACCCGCTGACCAGGATTTTCAACCGCCGGGCGTTCGATACCAAGATCCGGCAGGAGATGATCTCCTTCCAGCGCTACGGCCAGCTGACCTCGTTGATCATAATCGATATCGATCATTTCAAGCGGATCAATGACAGCTATGGTCATCGTACCGGGGACGGGGTTTTGCGGATTCTCAGTGAAGTGATGAAAAAGGAGATTCGCGAGGTTGATTTCCTGGCTCGTTACGGAGGTGAGGAGTTCGCTCTGATTCTGCCCCATACTCCTTTCAACCAGGCGCTCGAGGTGGCGGAAAGGATCCGCAGCAAGGTCGAAAGCAGTCGTTTCACTTACAAAGGCAAGCCGTTTGTCGTGACTATCAGCCTGGGGGTTGGAACCTTGCGCAAAGATGATACCCTGGAGAGTTTTTTCACCCGGGTGGATGAGGCTCTGTATCGGGCCAAACGCAACGGCCGCAACCAGGTTGTGGGTGAGGAGTAGGCGCCGGGTGCGGTAGTGGTCTGAGGTTTTTCTGATCCGGGTTGCCGCCCAGGTTGCCGGTAGAGACGGCTGACCCCGGCTTTTACAGTTCCTTCAACATGGCGATTTCATCACAGTCGGGAAACTTGGCGCATTTCAGGCAGTCGGCCCAGATCTTGTGGGGCAATCCGCTCTTGTCTATGATTTGATAACCGAGACGGGCGAAAAACCGGTCCTGATATGTCAGGGTGAAAACCCGTTTCAGTCCCAATCGAACCGCTTCCTGTTCGCAATCCTGGACCAGCCGCCGGCCGATTCCCTGGCCGGCGTATTCCGGTCGTACGGCCAGAGACCTGATCTCTCCGAGGTCCTCCCAGCAGACATGCAGAGCGCCGATGCCGGCAACCGGACCGGAGCTCTTTTCGGCGACAATGAAATCCCGCAGGTTATCATAGAGATCGCTGCGGGAGCGGGGCAGCAACTGGCCTTTCGCGGCGTAATGATCGAGTATCTCCAGGATGGTCGCCACATCGCTGCTGATTGCCGGCCGGATCATCATGATTGCGACTGCTCCTTTCTCGCGGTTTCGAACAGAGTCCGGGCATGGGCTTCGGATTCCGGGGTGATTTCATCCCCGCTGCCCATGCGGGCCAATTCCCGAATCCGTTCTCTTTTATTGTCGGGATCGATGCGGTGGAGCCTGATCCGGGTGCTGGAGTCCGTTGCCTCGAGTTCCTTGGTAATGACATAATGGTGATCGGCGAAGGCCGCGACCTGAGGCAGGTGGGTGATCGAAAAAACCTGGTGCCCGGTAGCGATCGCGGCCAGCTTGCGGCCGACGGCGGCCGCGGTTTTGCCGCCCAGACCGGTATCGATTTCGTCGAAAACCAGGGTTGGTATCCGGTATTGACCGGCGACTGCGGTTTTCAGCGCCAGGAGCAGGCGCGAAAGTTCACCGCCCGAGGCGGTCCGTTCCAGGGGGGCGGGCGTTTCTCCGGGGTTGGCGCTGAAACGGAAGGTCACCCGGTCGGCGCCTGAGGCCTGCCAGGCGGTAGTCGTGATCTCCACAGCGAAACGGGCCTGTGGGAGGTTGAGTTCCTGAAGATGACGGTTGACGGCGGCCGTCAGCCGGGCAGCCTGCTCGGCCCGGGCCCGGCTCAGGTTGCGGGCGGCGGTTTCCGCCCGATCGCGGAGTTCTTCCAGTTCCCGGCTGCGCCTGGCATCTTCCTGGTCACGGTTCTCCCAGCCGCTGACCTTGGCGGCAATCTCGTTCCGCAGTTCGATCAGACCCTCTATGTCAGTGGCGAATTTTCGTTTCAGACGTTCGAAAACGGCCAGCCGGTTTTCAATCTCATCAATGGTATCGTCCCCGCTTTCCAAACCTTTCCGGTAGTTATCGATGCTTGTGTGAATCTCCTGGAGGGTGTCTATGACCTGGACCAGGGATTCGCTGCAATCGGGGGCGCTTTCATCCCGCCGGTGGAGCTCGTCACAGAGCTCCTGGAGCCGATAGCAGTTGTCGAGGAGCGAATTTTCACCGCTGTAGTTGAGTCGTTCCGCTTCCCGGGCCAGTCCCTGCAGCTTCTCCTGTTGCTGCAGGCGCCGCCTGCGGGCCTGGAGATCGAGTTCAACCTGCGGGTCGAGCTCGGCCTCCTCCAGTTCCGTAAGCTGGTGGAGATGATAATCCATCTGTCGGGCTGCTTCCCGGAGTTGCTGTCGCCAATCTTCGAGTTTCCTCTCCTCTTCCCGAAATCTGCGGAAGTGGGTATTGAATTCGTCCCGCATGGCCTGCAGATCGCCGAAAGCATCGAGCAGCAGCAGGGCCGTGCGCGAGTCGCGCAGTTTCTGCTGCTGATGTTGGTCGACGAATTCCAGCAGGTTCGCGGCCAATTCGGCGACCGTGCGGTTGGTGGCCGGTTGATCGTTGAGATAGACCCGGTTGTTGAGACCTCCGCGCCGGTTGATGGTGATCTGGCGCCGGAAGATTATCTCATTGTCGTCCCCGGCCAGTCCCAGCTCCTCAAGCTGGTGGCGCAGTCTGGAAGAAGCCGGGGGCGAGAAAGCGGCGCTGATTACGACCGGAAGTTCCCGGTCCCGGAAGAAGTCGCTGCCTGCGGGACCCGACAGGAGAGTCGTCAGGGCGCCGAGAATGATCGATTTGCCGGCTCCGGTCTCTCCGGTGAGAACATTGAGGCCGGGACTGAACTCGGTTTCGAGTCGGTCGATGAGTTTATAATTGCTGATGTTTAAATATGTGAGCATGGCAGGAAGAGGATCGCCGGGTTCAGCTGAGGGCATGGTTGCTGTAGCGCTCGCCCCATTTGAGTTTGCTGCGCAGAACTTCGAAGTAGGTTTTGCCCGGGGCGGTGACAAACATCAGTTCGTGCCGGGCCCGGGAAATGATAATGGTATCAAGAGGTTCGATGGCACAGCCGACCTGGCCGTCGAGGGTGAGGTAGACATCGTCGCTGTCGGTCGAAGTCAAGGTGGTTTCGATGGTCACGTCCGGGGGAAAGATTATCGGCCGGTTGGAGAGCGTGTGGGGGCAGATCGGGGAGACCGTGATGCAGTCCAGTGTCGGATAGATGATCGGCCCTCCGGCTGAAAGGGAGTAGCCGGTAGAACCGGTCGGGGTCGAAAAGATCAGCCCGTCCGCCTTGAAGGTGTTGACCAGGTGGTGATTGATGACGGTTTCGAGGTCGATGATCCGGGCCATGACCCCCTTGTTGATGACGGCGTCGTTGAGGACGTTATGACTGAGAACGATCTCTTCGCCGCGTTTGAGTTCGACCTTCAGGACCATGCGTGGATTGAGGGTGTATTTGTCCTGCAGAACCTCGGCCATGACCGTGAAAAGTTCATCCAGGGTGATAGCGGTCAGAAAACCGAGACCGCCGAGATTGACCCCCAGTACCGGCAAATTGCTGCGCTGGATATGTCTGGCGATGCTGAGCAGGGTACCGTCGCCGCCCAGGACCACGATCAGCTCGGCCTGTTCCGCAATCCCTTCTTTGTCGAATTCCGGCAAACCGACAGCTGTGGCCAGCTCGCTCTCGCAGAAAGGTTCCAGGCCCCGCTCTTTGAGCCAGTCGCAGAGCTTGATGCCGATCTCCAGAGCCTTGCGGTTGTTGCGTTTGGTTATGATGCCGATTCTCTGCATATCCCGTTTCTAGCATAAGCGCCGCCGGCGAGTAAAGATTATTATCATCTGTCGGGGAGAGGTGGTCTGAGTTCGCTCGGGAAGGGGTTGCTGTGGGTCAGGTGAGCCGTTCGAAAGTGATGGTTTTCTTCTCCTCATCGAAATAGAATTCCAAGGGGCCGCTGAGGCCGTTTTCGATCGTGTAGCTCTCCAACCCGATTTTGACGGTGTTGCCGGGATGGGCGTACTGTTTGACGGTGACTCTCGACTTGAGCCCGGTGGCGATCTGGTTTTCCAGTTCGTTTTTCTTCTCTTTCAGGCGGGTGACCTGTTTTTCGATCTCCAGGTAGTTCTGCAGTTTCTTTTCCGCTTCCGGCTGTTGCTCCGGGGGGAGGCCGGAGATATCCTTGTTCATCAACACCTGGAGTCCCAGCTCATCGACCAGGGCAATGGATTGCTGTATCAACGGCTCCATGAACTCATCTATCCGGGCGATTTTTTCCTTGTATTTGGTCGGATTGCCGATTTCCACCGTTACCCAGCTGCCCTGATCGCTGCCGAGTTCTGTGCAGGTGACGCCAGCAAAAGCGATGATGCGGCATTGGCCGGTGATCGTCTCCTCGCAGATGATTTTGCCGGCCGCCTCCAGGTTGCTGTTGATGATATGTTTGCTGACGGTGATATCACCTCCGCAGCGCAGTTGGTTGACGCTCGAGATATATTCACAGGCCAGGTTGCCGCCGACCAGGATCTTTTCCTTCTCCGAACCGATGATGCCGCCCTGGACCAGGAGGTTGCCCTGGGTCTGGACGGTGCCGCTGGCGGTCTTGCCGATTTTGACGGCGTTTTTCGAAAAGATATGAAATCCGGCCAGCAGGTTGCCGCCGATCTCGACCGGGCCGGCGAACTCGATGTGGCCGGTTTCGAGGTCGACATCACCATCGTGATGCAGGGTTTCCGAAATCGTCAGAGTGTGGTCGACAAGT
>JAADEO010000030.1 GCA_013153415.1 Deltaproteobacteria bacterium | reverse complement strand
ATAATGAGCATACCGGTTTTCCCGGTTCGAGTCAAACCCGGCATCTCTGCCGCTAAACCTTTTTCGATTGTCATCCGGGAAGCTTTTTGCTACTTTGCCGGAAATTTTTCAAGCACCGGGAGAGGAAACAACAATGCGCTACACACTGGCGGAGATCGCCGCAAAAATCGGCGGAGAGGTAAAGGGTGACGGCAACCGGGTGGTTACCGGGATCAACAGTCTCGAGGCGGCGGGGCCGGAGGAGCTCTCCTTTGCCGAGGAGAAATTTCTCAAAGAAGCCGCGAGTTCACGGGCCGGGGCCCTGCTGGTGCCGCGCCGGAAGCACGAGGGACTGTCCCAGGACCTGATTCTCTGCGACCGCCCTTTCCAGGCGGCAAGCATGATCATGGCTGAAATCGACGCCGCTGCCCAGTTTCTACCACCGGGAATCTCAGCGACCGCGGCAATCGGCGAAAATGTCAGCCTGGGAGAAAACCTCCATATCGGCCCCGGAGCGGTGATCAGCGACGGTGCCGACATCGGCGACCGGAGCCGGATCTACGCCAACACCTGGATCGGACCGGGGGTGAAAATCGGTTCCGACTGCCGGATCTATCCCGGGGTCGTCATTCGGGAAAACTGCGTCATCGGCAACCGGGTCATCATCCATCCCAACTCGGTAATCGGCTCCGACGGGTTCGGTTTTCTCCAGATCGGCGGCCGCAATGTCAAGATTCCCCAGATCGGCCGGGTAATCATCGAAGACGAGGTCGAAATCGGGGCCTTGTGCACAATCAACCGGGCCGCCCTGGATGAAACCGTCATCGGCCGCGGCACCAAGCTCGACGACCATGTCCACTTGGGCCACGGGGTCAAGATCGGCCAAGAGGTCATCATGTGCGCCCAGGTCGGTCTTTCCGGCAGCGTCCGGGTCGGCGACCGAGCCATGCTCGGCCCCCGGGTCGGTTCCGTCGACCGGATTACCATCGGTGCCGGCGCCCGACTGATGGCCAATACCGCCACCGCCAAGGACCTGCCCGGGGACCGCGATTACGGCGGCATCCCGGCGGTCCCGGCCAAACAGTTCCTGCGTCAGGCGATGGCCCTGACCCATCTGCCCCAGGACCGCAAACGCATCACCGCCCTGGAAAAAAAGCTCCGGGAACTGGAAAAGACCCTGGCCGCCCTGCAGCAACAGGATACTGCGTAGCCCCGGAAAGATCAGCTTTCAGGCTGCAAGCGCCAGATTATTTACCGAAAAGCTGTTTAAGCAGGGCAGTCGACTGTTTCAGCGGATCACTGCGAATCGCCGCCTCCTCTTTGGCGAGATAATAGAAAATCCCGTCGATCCCTTTCTCCACGACGTACTGGTTGAGATCTTCCTTGACATCGGGAACGAAGGGGATGTTCTTGTACTGTCCCATGATCTCATCGTAGGTCTTTATCGCTCCGACCTCGCTGAGGCTGGCGGCGACCACCGGTTTCATCTCACGGGCCAGCTCCGGGCTCATTTTCTCGCGGAAATACCGGGTCGCGGCGTCATCCGGCCCCTGGTAGATCTTGCGGGCATCATCGATCGACATCTCGTCGATAGCCTTAAGAAAAAGTTTTTTGGCTTTCGGGGTCGCCACCTCGGCGGCCCGATTGAGTTTCAGTTCCAGATCATCCAGCATGCCTGCCATACCGACCTTGGCAAGGGTTTTCTTGACCGTCTGCAGCTTGTCCGGCAACGGAATATGGACAGCCTTATCGAGTTCGAACCCTCCATTTTTGCCGAGCCGGGAGACCACCGCCTCGCTGCCGACCCGCAGGGCATCCTTCAAACCGGCGGCAATTTCATCGGTGGAAAGACTCTTACCACCTCCGCCGCCCGACGATGCAGTTCCCAGTTTGTTGAGCATCTCCTGGCCACTTTTCAACCAGTTGCCGGCCGATGAGGTTCCGGCGATCAGCAGCACGCTTACCAGCAGCGCCAGACTTACCAGGAAACTCGTTCCCGCTTTTCCGTTTTCTTTACGCAAAATCTTCATCTCTCTCCCCCTTCCGGCCTCAGGACCGGTAAAACAAAAAAAAGGGGTGGCCGGAAAACGGCCTCCCCTTGACTGACGCTTAAGCGATCATCTTTCAATCGACCTTGGTAAACTTGCTGCCGGGCACACCGCATACACTGCACTTGTCAGGGCAGTCGCCGGTCACCGTGTTGCCGCAGACGCTGCAAACCCAGATCTCGGCCGCCGGCAGGTCGCCGCCCGCTTCGAAACTCTTGAGAGCCTCCTGGTAGAGCCCGTAATGGACCTCCTCGACAGTATTGGCCCACTCGAACATCCGCAAAGCCTTCTTATTGCCCTCTTCCCGGGCCGCGGCGATGAATTCCGGATACATATTCTTGAACTCGTGTCCTTCGCCTTCGATCGCCGCCTTGAGATTGGCTCCGGTGTCGCCGACCCCGTCCATGGCTTTCAGGTGACCATGGGCGTGAATCGTTTCGGCCGCGGCCGCGGCCCGGAAAAGCTTGGCGATCTGTTTGAAACCATCGGCCTCGGCCTTTTCGGCAAAGGCCAGATATTTGCGGTTGGCCTGACTCTCACCGGCAAACGCCGCCTGCAGATTTTCCAGTGTTTTACTCATTGCAAACCTCCTTGGGGCCGAAAGTTTCGACCTCGATTGAATTCAGTGACAAATCGAACAACTACTTGCTTCCAATGCGGGGAAAACCCCGCACCCCAGATACAGCCTTTACGGCCCGTACCCGAGGGCATTTCCGATGGTCGCAAACAAGTACTCTTGCGGGAATATTCTCCCTCCTCTGCGAACCGGAAAACAATTCGTAAGATACTAAATATAATCTTATTTGTCAACTTAAAAGGGACTACCCATGCTGAAACAAATGTGCTAAGGGCAGAAACTCGATATTTTCACCATGTCAGCCAGTTTACGTTTCAACCCATGGAGTCTACCTTGATCAGCATTCACCAGCGCAGAAACCAACCGGCAACCGGATCTCCGGTATTCATCGTTCTCGTTCTGGCCGCAGCCCTGTTCCTGCCGAACCCCTCCCGGGCCCGGGCCACCGCGGCAAGCCCCTACCCGATCAGGTTCACCGATGCCGGCAAACGACTGATAACCCTGGAACAAAAACCGCAGAGGGTGGTTTCCCTGGTCCCGGCGGTAACCGAGATTTTGATGCGAATCGGAGCCCAGGAACAGATAGTCGGCATCACTTACCATTCCATCCTGCCGCCTGAATGTGCCAGTAAAACCATCGTCGGCGGATACTTCGCTCCCGACATCGAGCGGATCAGAGAGTTGCAACCGGACCTGATTTTCTACGCTGGAATTCAGAAAGAGGTCCCCGCAGCCTTCAAAAACAGCGCTATCACCCTGGTTGAAGTGGCTCCCGATTCGATTGAAAAAACCTTTTTCCTTATCTCCCGGCTCGGCCGCATCTTCGGCCACAGCCAGGAAGCCATCAAAGTCATTGCCGAAGAGCAGCGCCAGCTCGATGTAATCGCCACCAAAATCGCCCGGATTCCGAAAGCAAAAAGAAAACGGGTGATGCGGATCATGGGCCGGACCCGGCTCATGGCCCCCGGTGACGACTCTTTCCAGAACGAATTTATCCGCAAGGCTGGCGGCATCCCTCCGCATTTCGGCCGCCGGGGGAGTGTCATCGAAATCAGTCTGGCCGAGTGGCGAAAATTCAATCCCCAGGTAATCTACGGCTGCGGCAGTGACCGGGAGCTGCTCGAACTGCTCGAAAAACCGGGCTGGAACGAGGTCGACGCGGTCAAAAACCATCAGGTATTTTTCTTCCCCTGCGACTTCACCTGCCGGATCGCTACCCACTGCGGCACTTTCGTCAGCTGGCTGGCGGCCCGAATCTACGAAAATGAATTCGAGGACCCAGCCAATTTCGTCCACCCTGAACGGGTGGTCGGCAGCAAGCCGCTCAAACTCTCCCTCAATTACATCGAACGGGCCGACATCGTCACCAGCGAAATCAAGGATTTCCGCAACCAGACCCTGGTGCTGACCCTGAAAGAACCGATGCGGATCCTCTCCACCCTGGAGGGGGAAAAGAGTGATGTCAAATTCGTCGCCAACCACTACTTCCCGGCTCCAGCCTGGGGCCTCGATCATCTCTCCGGGCTCAAGGGGCTGCGGCAGGCCACCCTGAAAACCCTGGGGCTCGAACCCGAGGAAACCGCGATTCTTTTTACCGGGGCCCGGATGGACTGTCTCGCGGTCAGCCGCCAGAGCTTTCGTGAATTGGAAGTTACGGCCCTGGTCACCGCCGGGGTCGTCAGCAACGCTCTGCGGATGAGCGCCGACCACGGCGGATTCTACGAACCCGGAACCCGAAAAAAGCATGAAAAGCCGGGCACCATCAATATGCTGCTGTTGAGCAATGCCCGGCTCACCCGCCGGGCCATGGCCCGGGCCGTAATCACCGCCACCGAGGCCAAGACTGCGGCCCTGCAGGATCTCGACATCCGTTCGAGCGCCACCCCGGCCCGCAACCAGGCCACCGGCACCGGCACCGACAACATTATCGTCGTCGAGGGCCGCGGTGATCATACGATCGATAACTGCGGCGGACACAGCAAACTGGGGGAACTGATCGCCAAAGCGGTTTACGAAGGAGTCCGGGAAGCGATCCGCAAACAGAACGGACTGGTGGAAAAACGTTCGGTCTTCCAGCGACTCAAAGAGCGCCGGCTCGACCTAAGCCGTGTCTGCCGGGAAGTCACCGGCGCCAAACGGGAACGGGCCCGCAAATTGCGGACCCGGGTTGAACGCCTTCTGCTCAATCCCCGCTACGCCGGTTTTCTCGAAGCCCTGATGAGCCTCAGCGACGCCCGGCAGCGCGGGCTGGTGGCAAACCTCGACGCAACCAACCACTGGTGCGACCGGACCGCCGCCGAAATCGCCGGCCGGCAGGTCGACCTGACCCCCTATCTTCCGACCGGCGTACCACCGGTTCTGGGTCGGGGCATAGCCGCCATCCTGGCCGGGGCGGCGGCCGGCATTTAAGAAAGCAGGATTTACAGCTCTCCGCCGCAATATTTGCAGAAAGCGGCATCGTCATCATGACCGCAGGACCCGCAGTCCTGACAAAGGCGGTTATTATCGGTCCGCTCTTTGACCTGCCGGCCGATCTCGGCAGTAACGATTCCGGTCGGCACCGCGATAATGCTGTAACCGACGATCATCACCAGGGCGGCCAAGGTCTGGCCGAAACTGGTCTGGGGCGAGATATCGCCGTAACCGACCGTGGTCATCGTCACGATCGCCCAGTAGATGCTTTTGGGAATGCTGGTAAAACCGTGGGCTTCGCCTTCGATCACATAGATCAGGGAACCGAAGACCACGACCAGGCACAGGACCGCGAAAAGGAAGACCGTGATCTTGCGCAGGCTGGCCCGCAGGGCCTTGATCAGGAGATTGGCCTCACCCATGTACTGAACCAGCTTCAGGACCCTGAAAATGCGCAGGACCCGGAGAATGCGAATGATCAGAAAAACCTTGGCCCCGGGCAGCAGCAGGGCCAGGTAGGTGGGCAGGATCGCCAGCAGGTCGACGATCCCGAAGAAACTCACGGCATAGCGCCAAGGCCGCCGGACGCAGACCAGACGCAGCAGGTATTCGACTGTGAAAAGCAGGGTGAAAAACCACTCCAGCCCGGCCAGCAGGCGGCCGTGCGCGGCGCTGATCTCGGCCACGCTGGCCAGCATCACCACCCCGACACTGACAAAGATGCTGACAATCAGCAAAACATCAAAAGCCTTGCCGGCCGGGGTTTCGGTACCGAAAATTACTTCACGCAGCCGCGAACGCCAATCCTGTTTCCTGTCCATAACCTTTCACCCCCATGCCGGGAGATCCCGACAGCCTGATTTTCAGGGCAAACTTTAGCACAAATCAGGACAATTCCCCAACCCTTATGCGAAATCGGATTGAGTTTTAGATTGCCGGAAAAAACTATGCAACCTGATTCCCCTATTTTCGCCACCTGCTACAAGCGGTTGCAGCGATCCCCGCTGTTCGCCGGGCTCGATGGTGAAACCCTGCGGCAGATGCTGGCCGCATTTTCTTTTAAGACCTGGAGTCGCAAGACCCCGGCCATGAACAGCCGGCAGACCCGGGAAAAATTCTACGTTATCATCTCCGGCCGCCTGCGCGTCAACCGGATCAACCCGGAAACCGGCCGGGAGCTGACCGTGGCCCTGCTCGGACCCGGCGACGGTTTCGACATCATCAGCCTGCTCGATCACCAGGAACACGAGGTCGCGACCACCGCCCTCGACGACCTGGAAACCATCTCCACCCCGATCGCCAACGTCCGCACCTGGATCCGCGAGCATCCCGAACTCAACCGTACCTTCCTCCCCTACCTCGGCGAACAACTGCGCGGGCTCGAGGAACTGGCTACCGACATCAGCCTGCACGACACCCTGACCCGGCTCGTCCATCTGATTCTTCGGCATACCCACCCCGGCCAGCGACCGGAGCTGGAACTGATCCACGACCTCTCGCACGAAGAATTGGCCGGCATGATCGGTTCGGTCCGGGCCGTGGTCAACCGCCACCTGCAGAATTTCAAGAAAGAGGGCATCGTCGAAACCCACCGCAACCACCTGGTGGTCAAGAATCTCCACGCCCTGCTCGAAAAAATCGACGAGCACCCGAAAAGCAGATTATAGGCATTCCTGCCACACTCTCCACCTTAAACCGCTATTCCCAGTCCCGGCTCCTCCTTTTCGGAAAACTCCGCTTCGCTCGCCCTCACAGCTGAAAAATATTTCTTCTTCTCTGCTACCCAGGTAGCAGAAACCGGCCCTGAAGTCCGTTAGGATGCCGTTTAACCCCGGCAATCCAGCCACTTGACCGGGACAACCTCAGATAAAGAATTCAGATAAAGAATAAGGAGGATGGGGAGATGGATAAGCGAAACACGAGTCCTGAAACTCTCCGG
>JAADEO010000031.1 GCA_013153415.1 Deltaproteobacteria bacterium | reverse complement strand
CGCACCGTCATTACTGGCCGTCGAATTGCAGACGGTGACGTTGCGCAACAGCAGGCTGCTGTCATTGCAGACGCAGAGGCCGCCGCCGATATTCGCCCGGCTGCCGTTGAACAGGGCATTGCCCACCGTCGCCTTGCCGGAATCGTCCACTGCCATCCCGCCACCAGTGGAGGCCGAATTGCGCTGGAACTCCGTCCCCGTCAGTTCGATGCTGCCGCCGGAGACATAAACGGCACCGCCGTAAGAAGTGGCCTGGTTGCCAGCAAAAAAGAGGTGAAAACCCTGAACCTGGCCGGCAATCACGGCCAGGGCGCCGCCATGGGCGCCCCGGTTGTCGCGAAAGGTGCACCTGTCCAGGGTTATGTTGTCACAATCTGCCAGCCGCAGCCCGCCTCCCTGTCGTTCATCGAAAGTAGAGCCAGTGGTATTACCACCCGCAATAATAAAACCGTCCAGCCGCGCGTCATTGACATGATCACCGCGAACCACGTGAAAAACATTATCACCAGCGTCGCCGATGGTGCCAATCTCGCCGCTGAGAATCGTGAAATGGCGGCGGCAGTCCCGGATGCCATGTCCCTGCCGAGGATAGCCGCCGTAAAGGTTGACCCCGCTTTTGAGAACAAAAGAGTCGTTCCGGTTATTCCCCGGGGTATAAGTCCCTTCGGCCACCTTGATGATATCACCGGATAAAGCCTCATCTAAAGCCGGCTGCAGATTCGGATAAGCGGTCTCCCAGCTGACACCATTGGCATAACCACCATTACTGCCATCAACATAAATATTTTTGGCCAGAAGCGGGCTGGCAACCAGTAGGACAACGGCCATTACCGCTACCAAAAGAAAAATAATTCGTTTTTTCATTTTCATGATTTTTCTCCCGGTTGATAACATCTTAACTGTAAAAGCATTGATTCCACTACCCTAAAGACATTTCTGTTGGGCCAACAACTCCACCTGACTGATCTTGTGCATCTGCAGGCGGTGCCGAGATTCCAACTATTATGTAATATGGCCCCCATCCAGCCAGGTTGAGACAGGCCTGCGCGGCCAACCCCCATGCTCCGTAATCCGGAAAACATGATATAGCAAATCCACACCATACCACTATAAAATAATATAACTGTATTTCCCTATGTAATAATACCAGCACGAAGAAACAAAAGCAAGCAGAGAGATGAATCGTATCCTGATCAAAAAGCTGAGTAGTTATGCTGGAAATATCAGAGGCGGGAAAAACTGGTTGACACCTTCGTCAGGAAAAATTAGTACTTTACAGAATATTTTCCGGTCTGAAAGACAGGAAAATATTCTGGAGAAAGTACTTATTTGCGACCATCGGAACTGCCTTTGGGTGCGGGCCGGCAAAACCCGTTCGAATTGCGGGATTTGTTCCCGCATTAGATGAGCCACAACTACTTCGTACTGTTCCGGGTTCTTAACCAGCCCGACAGGAATTACCAGAATCAGGTTCTCACATGCTGCTGCCGATCGGTGACACACCCAACCCGGAAAATTACACGCCTTGGGCCAATTGGCTGCTGATCGGCATCAATGTCGCGGTCTACGTTCTGATTACCTGGCCTCTCAGCCACCGGGGAGTCAATCCTAACGATCCCGCCCTCTACGAATACCTGAAGGTCATGGCGCCGCACCTGCCCCGGGGAATTTCTCTGCCCCAGTTGTTGCAGCATATCGATGCCTACAGTCTCTATGTCTTCGAACATGGTTACAAGGCCGGGGCACCGCAGATCAGCGACCTCTTCTACTCCCTGTTTCTCCACGGCGGCTTCATGCACCTGTTCGGCAACATGCTTTTCTTATGGATATATGGCGACAATGTCGAGCATCGCCTCGGCCATATCCCCTATCTGATCGTCTATATCGCCTGCGGAGTCTGCGCGACCCTCTTCTTCGCTTTGTTCACCAGCCAGTCAATGACCCCACTGGTCGGGGCTTCAGGGGCGATCTCCGGAGTCCTGGGACTCTACTACGTCTTTTTTCCCCGCAACCAGATCAAGTTGTTCTTTTTTTTTCTTTCCTTTTTTCATGGATGTTTTTCTGCTGCCGGCCCGCCTGGTACTCGGTTTTTACCTGCTGGTGGACAACCTTTTGCCTTTCCTTCTCTCCAATTCTGGTGGGGGTGTGGCCCACGGAGCCCATATCGGCGGTTTCCTGGCCGGGCTTTTATGCGCCTGGGGCTATTACCAGCTTGAAAACCGGCCCGATTACGAGTTCGGGCCGGTGACAACCGAAACCGGCAAGCACCCGCCTTTTACCGACCCGCCCCTGGCCCACCTGAAGCGGGCCCTGGATAACGGTGAACGGGATGTCGCCTTTTCCGCCCTGGAAAGCCTAGACCTGAAAGAGCTGATGTCCCTGGAACCGGACCGAATCACCACCCTGGCCGACTGGCTGCGGGCTGCCGGTCACCGGCGTAGCGCCGACCACCTGCTGCGTAATTACATCAAGACCCACATCGGCAGTCCGATCCTGGCCCCGGTCTATCTGAACCTGGGTCGGGCCCGCATCGAGGAGGGCCAGGCACCAAGCGCCTACCAATACCTTCTGGAAGGTCTGGAGCATCAGCCCGACCCGGCCACCGAGGCAGCCCTGCGCCAGGCCCTGGCGCAAGTCAACAGTTACTGGAACAAGAGAAAGAGATAGCCATCCTCCGAAAAAGAGAACAGCGGGAGGGTTTTTTAAGAGCGGCCGGCGGCAAAAAGCGGCAATTGCGGTAAGCTGGCGGAGTGGAAATGAAAAACCTTTCGGTTTCGGCGACAATAATGCGGACGACCCCGATCGAGCGTACTGGCACTAATTAGCGGGATCGGGTTCAATGACCCAGCCGTAACATCAAAACCTGGATCACGGCCCAGACCAGGATTGCCAGGCTGGCCAGGGTGACAACCATCGCAGACTGGCGCAACAACATCCCTTCCGGCCGTTTTTCCCGATAACCGAGCAGAGCGGCGAGAGCGAAACCGGCGACCAAACCGCCGCCATGGCCCCAATTGTTGATCGAAGGCAGGAAAAAACCGATCAACAGCAACCCGATAATCCAACCCCGAACCTGCTGCACGACCAGGCGACCAAACTCACCACCCCGGTTGAGGCCATAAAAGAGCAGGGCGCCGATCAGTCCGCAAAGCGCCGCTGAAGCCCCGATCGTCAGCATGACTCCGGCCAGGCAGGAGAGATAGAAACCTATCACCCCGCTGATCAGATAGATCAGGAGGAAACGGTAAAGACCGAAAACTTCGGCACAGATCCGGCCCAGGTAATTGAGGGCGGCCATGTTGAAAAGCAGGTGCAGGAGACTGCCGTGCAGGAAAGAAGCTGAAACCAGGCTCCACCAACGGTGCATTTTGAAAACCGGCAGGGTGCCGGTGGCCCCGGCGAGAATCAGAGCCCGGCTGTCGGGAGCCAGAAAGCTCAAGGGATTGCCGAAACCGCTGAAAGAAATCGGCCCCAAGAGCAGGGTCATGATATAAAAAGCGATATTGATCGCCAGCAACGGCTTGACGATCTCGGCCGGGGTCGCGCTCCAGCGTTGCAGGGGATTGGCGGGACGACGCCCCGGATGGCTCAGACCGCAATAGGGGCAGCGCTCCTCGTCCCGGCTGATCAACTTACGGCAATGGGGGCAAAGTATCGAGTTACGGCGCATGAAAACCACTCCTTCCGGTCCCTGTTTCAATCCCGGGCCACGGACTACAGCAGATGCTTGCCGTAATTCTGATGGTAGATCTCAACCAGGCTCAAAAAAGCAATCGTGATCAGGGGACCGAAAAGAATGCCGAGCAGGCCGAAAGTGGAGAGTCCCCCGAAAATGGCGATGAAGATCAGCAGGACATGGATCTTGACCCGGTTGCCGACCAGCTTCGGCTTGACCAGGTACTCGGCCACCAGTGAGAGCGCTCCGAAAGTCGCCAGGAAAGCGATGCCACGGCTCGTATCTCCAACCAGAAGCATATAGCCGCCGATCGGGATAAAGACCACCGAGATCCCGATGAAGGGAATGAAAGCGAAAATCGCCATCACCGTGCCCCAGAGAACCGGCGAACGGATATCGAACAGGGCCAGGCCGATACCGCCGAGAATCCCCTGGATGATCGCCGCCACCCCATTGCCGACCACCATCGCCATGGTCATGTCGTTGAACTTCTGCAAAAGCCCCTCCTCCTGTTCCCGGGGCAGAGGGGAGAGTGCGAGCAGGTACTCTTTGACCCGAGGTCCGTCGATCAGGAGAAAATAGATAAAAACCAGCAACAGGATGAAATGGAGGCTGAAATTCATGATCTGTCCGGCCAGCACCCGGGTCCAGTTGTAGACCCAGAGTCCGGCCCCTTTGCTCAGACGCAGGATATGACTCTGAAGATCTTCCAGACTGTAGCTGATACCGAGCCGATCGAGCAGGTGGGTAACCCGGTCGACCTTGTCGGAGTGCAGGGTCAGGAAATGGTTCAGGGAATTGGCGGTCAGCTCACGTTTCAGGTAGGCATAGAAATCAGCCACCTCGACCGAAAGCGAAGAGATCAGGAACACCAGGGGTACGAAGATGCCGAGAAAGATCGCCAGGCAGATCAGGGCCGAAGAGAGCCAGTTGCGCCCATCGCAGACCTCGCTGAGCTTGACATAGACGGGATAGCAGAGACCGACCATGATCAACGAAAGGATCAGAGTCGAAAAAAACGGCCGCAACATCCAGAGGAAGAGACCGACCGACAGGAAAAAGACCATAAAGAAAACCACGATCCGATAGACCGAAAGTCTGTCATCAACTTTGTCATCAACCATTATTCGCTGACTCCTGCACAGCTTCAAGTTTTGAACAAAAACCCGCGACCGGGTTCAGAAAGCTGCTTTGCTTTAGCATAAACATCGACAAAAAACCAGCATTTGCCGCCACCTTTCAGAAAATCACCAAGGATAGAAAACACTTGACAAGAACCTGCACCATAGGTTAGATGGCGGCCAGTAGAGATAGCGATTTCTTCCAATTTTTTGGATACAGAGACCACGGACAGCGATGAACCCCGTTTTCAGCACCTATTTTTTCTGGTTTTATTTTAACAGCGACCAGGAGAGGTCTGCCCGGGTTTTGTGCGCGTCTTAAACTGAAAAAGACACCGTAGAAAAAACAAGCCGTGGGCAGCCCGCCCGCGGCTTTTTCGTTCAAGGGCCGCGGGGGAAAATTCCCGCGGCCCTTATTTTTTGGGCGAGAGCAAACAACAACCGTCATTCGACAAAGGAGCAAGCCATGTGCAGCCGTACTCATGACATCAACATCAGAAGTTTCGAACCCCTGGTCGGCCCCGACACCATCAAGGAGGAGTTGCCGATCACCCCGGCCAGCGAAAAGACCGTGGTCGAGGGCCGGCGCCAGATAACCGAGATCCTCGGCAAGCGCGATCCGCGGATGCTGATGGTGGTCGGCCCCTGTTCGATCCACGATGAAAAAGCCGCTTTCGAGTACGCCGAACGCCTGGCCGCACTCCAGCAAGAGGTTGCCGAAACCATGTTGCTGGTAATGCGGGTCTACTTCGAAAAGCCGCGGACCACGGTCGGCTGGAAAGGGCTGATCAACGACCCCCACATGAACGGCTCCTGCGACATGAACGAAGGTCTGCGCCGGGCCCGCCGCATCCTGATGCGGGTTACCGAGCTCGGCCTGCCGACCGCCACCGAGATGCTCGACCCGATCACCCCGCAGTACCTGGCCGGGCTGGTCTGCTGGTCGGCGATCGGGGCCCGGACCACCGAATCCCAGACCCACCGTGAAATGGCCAGCGGCCTGTCGATGCCGGTGGGCCTGAAAAACTGTACCGACGGCAGTCTGACCAAGGCGATCCACGCGATGATCGCGGCCCGCACGCCGCAGAGTTTCATCGGCGTCGATCCCGAGGGCCGGACCTGCATCGTCTCGACCAGCGGCAACCCCTGGACCCATATCGTTCTGCGCGGCGGCCTCCGGCCCAACTACGATTCGGTCAGTATCGAGGAGGCCTGTCGCGAACTTCGGGAAGCCGGCCTCGACGAGACCATCGTCGTCGACTGCTCGCATGGCAACTCCCGCAAGAAGCACGAAGGCCAGGCCGTGGTCTTAAAAAACATCATCAGCCAGCGCCTCGAGGGCAACCGGGCGATCGTCGGGGCGATGCTCGAGAGCAACCTCCACGAGGGCAACCAGTCCTGTGGCGACCCCGACCAGTTGACCTACGGGGTCTCGATCACCGACGAATGCATTTCCTGGGAGACCACGGAAAAGCTTTTACGCTGCGCTCACAAGCGACTGCTGGAAAATATCAGTCCGGTCGACGCTGCGGTTTGAACTCCAGACCTTAGAACAGATTCCCATGAGACCCGAACTTTCGCAATTAAGAACCGAGATCGACACCCTCGATGAAGAGATTCTCGAACGCATCAACCGGCGCCTGGAGCTGGCCCGGGAGATCGGCCGGCGCAAACAGGAACAGGGTCTGTCGACCTTCAACAACGCCCGGGAGAGCCAGGTTCTGCAGCGCCTCAGCCAGCTCAACCGGGGCCCGCTCTCGGAGGCGGCCCTGCAGCTGATCTTCAAGGAGATCATGTCGGCAGCCCGGGAGCTCCAGAATCGTCACCGGGTCGCGTTCCTCGGCCCCGAGGCCTCTTTCACCCACCTGGCCGCCCTCGGCCATTTCGGCGGTACCGTCGAGATGCGGCCGCAGGCCAACGTCGCCGAGGTTTTCGCCGCAGTCGAAAAGGAGCTTTGCCACTACGGCATGGTGCCGGTCGAAAATTCGATCGAGGGGGCCGTCACCCATACCCAGGATCTCTTCTTCAACTCCGACCTGAAAATCTGCGGTGAGCACTACCAGAGCATCTCCCACGACCTGCTGGCAGCGGAAAACCTCGCCCTGGCCGAGATCCGCACGGTCTATTCCCACGCCCAGGCCCTGGCCCAGTGCCGCCAGTGGCTGCGTGAAAACCTGCCCGGTGCGGTTCTCCATGAATGCGGCAGTACCGCCGAGGCCGCC
>JAADEO010000071.1 GCA_013153415.1 Deltaproteobacteria bacterium | reverse complement strand
TCAGCAAAGCGGGTGCTGGGAAAACAGAAGATGAAGATCAAGAGTAAGGAGCGAAGGGCAAGCGCCAGGGGCGATGGGGGTGGAAAACTCTGAGTCGTCGGCTTTTCAACCCTTTTGCCCGGGTCGTTTCCGGGCCCGTTTCCCGGTCTTGCGCGATTTTGTCCCCACCTGTCTCTGGCAGCCGCCGACTGCCGGGAAATAATTAGAGAAAACTATTTTTTCTCCTTGACAAAGGAGGGCGGGTGAATGTAACAGAGTGGGAGATAGTGGTAAATTGTGGGTTAAAATTTCCTGAAGATGGAGTCTGGTGGTTCAGGTGGCTTTTCGCGGTCGTTATGAATATTCCCTTGATGCCAAGGGAAGACTCAGTATCCCGGCTAAATTCCGGGAGATCATCGTACGCGAGTACAACTCCGAACTGGTGATCACGACGGCCCTGGACGGTTATCTGGATTGTTACCCGCTGGCGATCTGGACCGAGGTCGAAGCCAAGATCTATGCCCTGCCGACCAGCCGCCGGGAAGTGAGGCAGTTCAAGCGCCACTATATCACCGGTGCGGTCGAGTGCACGCTCGATAAGCAGGGCCGGGTGCTGTTGCCGCCGACGCTGCGCAACTGGGCCGGTCTCAACCGTGAAGATGGCAATAACGTGGTGATCGCCGGTCAGATCAACAAGCTCGAACTCTGGAGCAAGGAGCGCTGGGACTTCGAGACCGACATCATCAAATCCAGCGCTGAAAGTATCGCCGGGGTTCTGGCCGAACTCGATATAAATATCTGAATCTCCGGCGCTTGTAAAGGTCTTGCCGGTTCCGGAAACGGACCCGGCCGCCTGGGGAGCCCGTCGGATGTCGCATATTCCGGTTCTGTTGCCAGAAAGTGTCAAGCTGCTCCTCGAAGCTCCGTCGCTGACGACCGGCGGCGTAGTCGTGGATGCCACGTTCGGTGGCGGCGGCCACAGCCGGGCTCTACTGCAGGAGAGTATGGAAAAGGTCACGGTCATCGCGGTCGACCGTGATCCGGCAGCGGTTTCTCGGGCCCGGAGCCTGTTGTCTGAATTCCCCTCCCGTTTCCGTCTGCTCACGGGAAACTACGCCGACCTCTCCCGTCTCCTGATCGGGATCGGCATCGAGCATATAGATGGTTTGCTGCTCGATATCGGACTTTCCAGTTTTCAGCTTGAAGATGAGGAACGGGGGTTCAGTTTCCAGAGTGACGGTCCCCTGGATATGCGGATGGACCCTGCTGTTGGTCAGCCTGCGGCCGAGATCGTAAACCGGGCCGATGTCCGCACCCTGACCCGGATCTTTCGCAATTTTGGTGAAGAACCTTACGCCGCTGCCATCGCCCGCAGGATTGTCAAGCAGCGCCAGGAGGCGCCCTTGCGTACCACCCGGGAACTGGCGGGCCTGGTCGAGAAAATGGTTCCGGCCTACAAGTCCTCCCGCCGGCATCCGGCTACCAGGATTTTCCAGGCCCTGCGGATCGTCGTCAATGACGAGCTCGGAGCCCTGACCCAGGTGCTGGAGTGCGGGCTGGAACAGCTCGGTCCGGGAGGCCGGATGGTGGTTATCGCCTATCACTCACTGGAGGACCGTATCGTCAAGCGGTTCTTCCGGCAAGCCGCCAGGGGTTGTGTCTGCCCGCCGAAGGTTCCGGTCTGCGTCTGTGGTTGCAGTCCTCGGGTCAAGATTCTGACCGGCCGCGGCCAGCGACCGACGGATGCGGAAATCGCTCGCAATCCCCGTAGTCGCAGCGCGGTTTTACGGGCGGTGGAAGCCCTTTAGCGGAGCTTGAACAGGGAGGTTTGATTGGCCGGGACGAACCCGCAATCCCGTGATTGGAACTGGCTGCACGTGGTCCTCCTGGTGGTGATGGTGGGAACCCTCTTTTACTGCTCCTGGATCAATAACCGGACGGTAATCAGGGGGTATGAGCTGAATGACCTGCGGGCCGAGGAAAAACGCCTGCTGGAAGAGCAGGACAAGCTCCAGGCCGAGTTGGCAACTCTGTTGCGGCCGCAAAATCTGGCCCGCCTGGCCCGCAAACTGGGCCTGCGGGAGCCGCAGGCCGGACACAAAGTGGTTTTACCATGAGACGGACGGGAAAACGGACTTCGAAGAGAGATGATATACGCCTGCGCCGGCGTATGAATCTGCTCGCCGGAATTGTTTTCCTGTCACTGGGCGCGATTGTCGCCCGGGCCTACTACCTGCAGATTGTCAAACACGACTACTATCTGGCCCGGCAACAGCGCCAGAGCAGCTCCAACCTGTTGGTCAACTGCGACCGGGGTGAGATCCTGGCGGCTGATGGCGGGGCTCTGGCGGTCAATATCAAAGGCCATTCACTTTTTGCCGAGCCCCGGCGACTGAATCGGAAAGAGTCCCGCAAACTGGCCCGCGAGCTGGCCCCCATTCTGAAGACCAGGTCGCGAACCCTGGAAAAAAAACTTTCCGGCCGGCGCGGATTTGTTTGGCTGAAACGCTCTTTGACACCGAAGCAGGTCAAAACCCTGGAACCCTGGTGCCGGAAATACCGGGGCCTCTCCTTCCTCAAGGAGAACCGGCGGGTTTATCCCAATCGTGAACTGGCCGGCCAGGTTATCGGTTTTACCGATATCGATTGTCGGGGCCTGGAAGGGCTAGAACTCTATTACGATAAATACCTGCGGGGCCGGCGCGTCTATATCGAACTCGAACATGATGCCCGGAGTCAGGTGGTCGACAGCTCAAAGCATCCAGAACTCGATCGCTATCGCGGAAAAACACTTTACCTGACCCTCGATCGCCATCTGCAGGCCTGGGCCGAGCGGGAACTCGAGGAAGCCGTGCGCGGCAGTCGCGGCAAACGGGGGGTCGCCGTGATCATGGATGCTGACAACGGGGCTATCCTGGCAATGGCCCAGTATCCCCGTTTCAACCCCAACAGCAAACGTCGAAACGATCCTTCGTTGTGGCGTAACCGGGCTGTGACCGATCTCATGGAACCGGGATCGACCTTCAAGGTCTTCACCCTGGTGGCCGCCCTCGAGTCGGGTGTTTATCGGATAGATGATCAGATCGATTGTGAGAACGGTCGTTATCGGGTGGGCCGGCGGACTATTCACGATACCCACGGTCATGGTCTCCTGCGTCTCGATGAGGTGCTGAAATATTCCAGTAATATTGGCTGTTCCAAGATCGTCACCCGAGTCGGGGCGGAACGTTTCTACAAGGTGCTGAAAAATTTCGGTTTCGGTTCCCGCAGCGGTATCGATTTTCCGCATGAGCCGGCGGGTCGCCTGCGTTCCTGGAAGAAATGGCGGCCGATCGATCTCTGCAACCTGGCTTTCGGTCAGGGCGTGGCCCTGACCCCGGTGCAGCTGGTGGCCGCTTACGCGGCCCTGGCCAATGGCGGTCGGCGGGTGACTCCCCATCTGGTTGAGCGGATCGTCAACAGCGAAGGTTGGACGGTTTATGAATATCCGGCCGGGAAATCGACCCGCCGGGCTTGCAGTCCCCGGGTCGCCAAGGCCCTGGACCGGGCTCTGGCGATGGTTGTGGAAGACGACGGGACCGCCCCTCGGGCCCGCATTCCCGGTTACCGGGTGGCCGGAAAAACCGGCACCGCGCAGAAATTCGATTTTACGAAAAAATGCTATTCGCACAATAATTACTGGGCTTCTTTTATCGGTTATGTCGACCCTCCTGCCGGCCAGTCGCGTAAGGTGGTCTACGTTATGATCGATGAACCCCGCAGTTCGATCTACGGCGGAGTGGTGGCGGCTCCGGCGTTCAAACGGATCAACCAGCGACTGGCCGGTTATTACAACTACCCCACGACCACGGGAGCTGCCAGTCTGGCCGCCCTGCTGGCCGAAGAGGATAAAAAAAATACGGAGTTGGCCAGGGAAGAACAAAGCCCGGCTTCAGACGAGAGAACCTCTGCTTCGGGCCGTCACCTGGAAGCCCGGGTCATGCCCGATTTAACCGGGCGCACAATCCGTGAGGCCCTGACCCTGGTCAGTTGTTATCGGGGGCAGGTCGAGATCACCGGCGAGGGACGGATCGCGGCCCAGCAGCCCCGGCCCGGGACCCGTTTGCAGCCAGGATTGAAATTCGTCTTCAAATTGAGTCGGGATATCTGATGAACGGCAGGAATAAGGATATGACGGGCGGAAGCTTCTGGAAACTGGGAGAGTTGCCGGAGTTGCTCAGGGTTCGTCCCCTGCCGGCCTGTCATCAGGTGGATAAGGGTCTGGCCCTGACCGGGGTTTCGACCGACAGTCGTACATTGCAGCCCGGGGAACTGTTCGTTGCTCTTGAGGGCGAGAATTTCGATGGCCACGCTTTTATCGACGCGGCCATAGAGAATGGCGCTCCGGCGGTGGTGGTGAACCGCGACTGTCCCGATCTGCTGCAGCTGGCGCAGCGCCATTCCCGGGTGCTGTTTCTGCCGGTCGCCGATACCCTCGAAACCCTGGGAGAACTGGCCCGGATCCGGTTGCGGAGCGTTGACCCGGTGGTTTTTTCGATTACCGGGTCGAACGGCAAAACCACGACCAAGGAGATGTTGGCCCTGATGCTCGAGAGCCGCTACCGGGTTCACAAGACCGCAGGCAATTTCAATAACCGGATCGGACTGCCGTTGACGATTTTCGCGATGCCGGACGATTGCGAGGCTCTCATTCTGGAGATGGGCATGAATGAACCCGGGGAACTGACGCGACTTTCCGCCATCGCCCGGGCCGACTATCTGCTGCTGACCAATGTCGCTGCAGCCCATTTGCAGGGTCTGGGCAGTCTTGAAGCGGTAGCCCGGGCCAAATGCGAGGCTTTGAGCGGCCTCAAACCCGGGGCCACCGTGGTTTACAATGTTGACGATCCCCAGCTTCGGGAAAAGGTGCCCGAGACGGTCGAGTCTCTGCAATCGAATGGTTTCCAACTGGTGGCGGTCACGGCGCACGGCGCTTTCTGTACCGATAGCCCGGAAACGGCTCTGATTTCCGAAACCTGGCTGCTTGCCGAAGGTTTGAGTTTCGTTTTCAATTACCGGGGCGAAAGCACGACCTTCAAACTCGGTTGCTGGGGGCGGCACAATGTCATGAATGCGGCTTTGGCGGCGGCTGCCGCGACCCGGATCGAGGGGCTGGATGGGGCTGGTGCCGCCCGGGCTCTGCGTCGTTTCACCACTCCTCCCGGCCGCTTGGAACTTCACCGTCTGAAAGGCGGTGGGATTCTGGTTCATGACGCCTATAACGCCAATCCCGATTCGATGGAAGCGGCCCTGACTGAAGTGGCCGGCCGCCGGGGCCGGAATTTCCTGGGGCTGGTACTGGGCGATATGAATGAGTTGGGAGAGAAAAGCGATTTTCTGCACCGCCGGGTCGGTGACCGGGTGGCGGAGATGCGACCGGATCTGGTAGTTCTTATCGGCCAGCGGGCCGCCACCATCGGAGAGGCCGCCGCAGCGGCCGGTCTGCCGCCGCAGCGAATTTTCACCTTGCCGGCAAAAGCCTGGGAGGCGGCGGTTGAATTGTTGCTGAAACATCTGCCGGGGAGTTTTCTTCTGCTGGTCAAGGGCTCGCGCAGCCTGCGGCTGGAAAAGGTAGTCGAACCGTTGCGGGCTCATTTCGGGGTGGTTTCCTGATGCTCTATCACCTGCTCTATTTTCTGCATACTTTCTGGTCCGGGTTCAATGTTTTCCGCTACATCACCTTCCGGACCATCTGTGCCGCCCTGACCGCGATGTTTTTGGCTTTTTTCCTGGGTCCCAAGGTTATCGCCTGGTTGCGCGAGTTGCAGATCGGCCAGGTGGTGCGTGGTGATGGTCCCGAGAGTCATCAGGTCAAATCCGGCACCCCGACCATGGGCGGAGTTCTGATTATCTTTTCGGTCCTGGTCGCTACTTTGTTGTGGGCGGATCTGACCGATATCTACGTCTGGCTGGTGCTGTTCGTAGTGGTCGGTTTCGGCCTGATCGGTTTTGTCGATGATTACCGTAAACTGGTACGTGGCAATTCCACCGGTCTGACCGCCCGGCGTAAGCTCGTGGCCCAGTTCGGGCTGGCCCTGCTGTTCGCGGTGGTTGTCTACCTGCTGCCGAGCTACTCGTCCCGGATGACGGTGCCTTTTTTCAAACGCCTGTTGCCGGATCTGGGAGTGTTCTATATTCCGTTTATGGTTCTGGTCGTGGTCGGCACCTCCAATGCCGTCAATCTGACCGATGGGCTGGACGGCCTGGCTACCGGGCCTTCGCTGGTGGCGTTCGTGGTTTACGCGATCTTCAGTTATGTCGCCGGTCATCGCCTGCTGGCCGCCTATCTCCAGGTCCAGTATGTCGCCGGGGTCGGCGAAGTCACGGTTTTCTGCGGCGCGATGATCGGGGCGGCGTTGGGTTTTTTATGGTTCAATACCTATCCCGCCGCAATCTTCATGGGCGATGTCGGTTCCCTGGCCCTGGGGGCCGGGCTCGGGGCCGTCGGAGTGGTGACCAAGCAGGAGATCCTGTTGTTCCTGGTCGGCGGGATCTTTGTACTGGAGACCCTGTCGGTGATCATCCAGGTGGCCTCCTTCAAGCTCACCGGCAAACGGGTTTTCCGGATGGCGCCGTTGCACCACCATTTTGAACTCAAGGGCTGGGCTGAGCCCAAGGTGATAGTCCGTTTCTGGATTATCGCTCTGATCCTGGCCCTGTTCGCTTTAAGTACCCTGAAATTACGATGAGCCAGCGGGCGCAGATATTGATTGTCGGACTCGGGATCAGCGGTTTGGCCGCGGCCCGTTTTCTGCGCGGCAAAGGCCTGGCGGTCGCGGTCAGCGATCATCGGCCGACGGCCGATCTCAACGGCAAGATGAAGGAGTTATGGTCTCTGGGAGTAGAGGAGATCGAAACCGGGGGCCATACCGAAGAGTTCTTTGTCAATCGGGAAACGATTGTCGTCAGTCCCGGAGTGCCTCTGCAGCTTTCAGTCCTGGATGCTGCCCGGCAGCAGGGAATCGAAATTATCGGTGAGGTCGAGCTGGCCAGCCGCTGGAGTCGGATACCCTGGCTGGCACTGACCGGGACCAACGGCAAGACGACGACCGTGACGCTGTTGGGCGAGATCTTTACGGCGGCCGGCCGGCGACCGTTCGTTGGTGGCAA
>JAADEO010000112.1 GCA_013153415.1 Deltaproteobacteria bacterium | reverse complement strand
GTAACTCCAAGCGGATTGCGCTCCCCCCCGGTCGAGAATATTGCGGCGTCTGATCTCCAGGGGCGAGAGGCCGCATTCAGCCGCCGCCAGGTCGACCATCTGCTCCATCGCCGCCGCGACCTGGGGTACTCCGAAACCGCGGAAGGCGCCGCCGGCGTGTTCGAGGCCTAAGGCGAGAACCACGCCCCCGAGATGGTCGCAGGCGCCGGTGTCGAAATCGGCGCTGACCTCGAGCGCCCGGAAACTGCCGTCGCGCTCACAGCCGAGCCGGTAGCGGAGCCGGGCGTCGGCCCGGGTCTCGGAGCGGCCGATACGAGGAATGCCGGATAATTTGTTGCTCATGCGATGATCTCCTCCAGGGCGGTTGCGAAGGCCTCCATGGCGGCGCTGGAGCCGATGCTGACCCGGATCCAGTTGGGAAAGCGGAAGCCGGTCATGCTGCGGATCATGATTCCCTTGAACATGAATTTACGGTAAGCCAGAGTGTCGCTGAAAGGGAGTCTGATCATCACGAAACAGCCGGCGTCGGACTGGTATTCGAGACCCAGTTTCTCAAGCCGGGGCAGCAGCTTCCGCTTTTCCCCCGCGATATGGTCCCGGGTGCGGCGGACGTGGTCGTCGTCGTTGACCGCCTCGAGCGCCGCAGCCTGGGCCAGCGTGTTGATCGAATAGACGACGCAGGTGCGGCGGATGATATCGACGACCTCGCGCGAGCCGGCGAGATAGCCGATCCGCAGCCCGGCGAGGCCGTACATCTTCGAGAAGGTGCGGAAGGTCACCAGGTTGGGGTAGCGTTGCAGGAATTCGATGCCGTCGGGAAACTCGTCGTCTTCGACGAATTCGCAGTAGGCCTCATCGAGGACCACGATCCGGCGGCCGCCGACGCGTTCGAGGAACGCTTCGAGCTGGTCCCGTTTCCACCAGGTTCCGGTCGGGTTGTTGGGATTGCAGATGAAGATGATCTTGGTGCGTTCGTCGATTGCCGAAAGCATGGTTTCCGGATCGAAAGCGAAATCTTTCAGGGGCACGAGCCGGGCCTTGAAACCCGAGAACTCGGCTACCCATTCGTAGACCGCGAAGGTCTTGTCGGCGGTGACGATGTTGTCGCCCTCGCGGCAGAAGGCCTTGATGACGAAAGCGATGACTTCATTGGCGCCGTTGCCGACGATGAACTGGTCGGGATCGAGTCCGAAACGTTCGCCCAGGGCCCGGCGCAGATGCCAGGCGTCGCCGCTGGGATAGATGGCGGCCTCCCGGGGAGGAAAGTTTTCCAGCACCGGCCAGGCCGCCGGGGCCGGGCCCAGGGGATTTTCATTGTTGTTGAGCCGGTGCAGGGTTTCAAGGCCGTAGAGCTTCTTGAGCATATCATCGGGCTGGCTCGGGATATAGGCCTCGAAGCCTTTGATATGCTCCGGCACCAGCTGGTCTAAAGGTACGGCTGTGTCCTTCATGCCGGTTTCCCCCGATAGCGCAGGTAGAGCAGATCGCCGCGTTCGCCGCCATGGGGGAGAATGAGGCCGGGAACGAAGTCCAGTTCGAGGAGAGCTTCGGCGAATCCGGCCTCGTCGCCGGAACCGAGATCGAGGCGGAAGAGGATCTCCCGCAGCCCCTCCTGGCGGAAGAGTTCCAGATGGGCGACGAGGTTGTCATGCAGATCGCGGCCGGCCAGCAGCGGGGTGACCGTGACCCGGTCGCGGCCGCGTTCGAATTCGCAGGCCACAACCGAGAATTCATTGTTTTCGGGAGCGTCCCGGTGCAGGAGGCGCAGTTCCCGGGGCAGGAGCAGGTCGCGGTATTTGCGGCGCAGAAAGTCCTCGAGTTCCGGAGGGTGCCAGGCGACCGCTCCCGGATCCTCGTGCATCTGGCGGAAAAGCACCGGGCCGTCGTCTTCGCCCAGGATTTCGAAATGGCTGCGGGAAAGGTCGCGGCCGGGAAAACGGTTGAGAATGCCGACTGCGGGACTCTTGGCGATGCTCCTGACGCACTCCTCGAAGAGGTTGTCGGCCAGTTGTCGGCGCTGCTCCTCTTCGAGTCCGGTCGTGGCGGTCAGGAAGGGTCCCCGGCATTCGACGACCTTGGTCGAGAGCCACTGCCAGACGATGCCGCCGCCGATCCTGCCGGCTTCATCCTTGACGATCCGGGCATCGAGGTCGCCGCCGGCGAGCATGTCGGCGAGTTTGCCGGGGTAAGCGAAATCCGGCGGCAGTTTCTCCTCGTCGGTTCGGGTCTCGAGCAGGGTGCGGAGGAGGAATTTGAGCTCTTCGATATCGGGAGTGGCGATCAGGGAAGCGGTGCCGGGAGGCGGCGCCTGAACCGTGCTGCTTTCCGGCTGATACTCGGGATAGCTTTTTTCCCGGGTCAGGCAGAGCCGCAAGCGGCCGCTTGCGCTATGTTCGAGCCGCAGCCGATCGACCATCCGCGAGGCGATCAGCAGTCCCATCTCCTCCAGACTCTCCTCGTCGTCGGGGTTGACAGTAGCGGTCAGATTGAAACTTTTCAGCGCCGCCCGGGGCAGGGGCAGAACGAATTCGAGGTCGGTGTAAAAGCTTCCGGCCCGGCAGTCGACGGTGATCTCGCAGCCCTCTTCGACGGCCCGGCAGAGATAGCTGAAGACCTCCTCTCCGGCCAGGGTCAGGGAGAGTGAGCCGGTTTCGTCGAGACCGAAAGTCCGGGCGCTGTTTTCGACGAACCCCTGCAGGGTCGGCAACAGTTCGAGTTCGTTTTCCAGTCGCAGTCTGACTGTTCTCTGGGAAGTGCTGCTCATTGTGCATTCCTTTGATTTGCTACGAGTTCATTCCTTTTGTCAGTCGTCCACTCTGCCGTTGAATCTGATCACCAGCATGGTGATGTCGTCGGTCTGGTCGGCGCCGTCGGTGAATTTCCCCAGGTCATCGATGACCGCGGCGGCGATCTCGGCCGGCGGGAGCCCGGAAAGCTGCGGCAGCAGGGCTTCGAGCCTTTCCTCATCGTAAAGCTCTCCGGCCCGGTTCATCGCTTCGGTGACGCCGTCGGTGAAGATGAACAGGGTTTCTCCCGGCTCCAGCTTGGTCCGGTTCCCGGCGAAACTGAAATCCTCCATCACTCCCAGGGCGATGCCGTCGGTCGTGGGCAGGGCGGAGCAGCTTCCGGATGGTCCCGGAGAGAGACGGTAGGGCGGGTTGTGGCCGCCGTTGCCGTAGAAGAGCTCGCCGGTGGTGAGGTCGAGGATGCCGAGAAAGAGGGTGACGAACATCATCGAGGGGTTGTCGCGGGCCAGATCGTTGTTGACCTGGCTGAGAACCGCGGCGGGATCGAATCCGGAACGGGTTTTGACCAGGGTCTGGGTGATGGCCATGAAGAGGGCGGCCGGCACCCCCTTGCCGGAGACGTCGCCGACCGAAAAACAGAGGTGGGTGTCATCGAGCATGAAGAAGTCGTAGAGGTCGCCGCCGACCTCGCGGGCCGGTTTCAGAGTGGCGTAGAGGTTGAATTCCGTGCGGTTGGGAAAGGGCGGAAAGATATTGGGCAGGATGCCCATCTGGATCTCGCTGGCGATATTGAGCTCGCTTTCGATCCTCTCCTTGGCCGCGGTCGTGGTCTTGAGATTTTCAATATACTCACGGAGAGATTTCTGCATGTCGGCGAACGAGAGCGCCAGACGCCCGACTTCATCTTTCCCTGGCGGGATCGGAATCGGGGTGTCGAGCTCGCCTTCGGCGATCTTGCCGGTGGCCCGGGCCAGGGCGCGCAAGGGTGTGGTGATCTGTTTCGAGACCACGAAGATGACCAGCATGATCAGGAAGAAGCCGACCACCCCGAGAAACAGCATCTTGCGGTTCAGGCGGTTGAGGGCGGCCATCAGCTCATGCTGGGGAAAGAGGACGCCGAGCGACCAGCCGTTGGCCTTGAGTGGAGTGTAGACCATCCAGTTCATTTTTCCGGTGGTCAGGCTCCGGAAGGCGGTGAAGCCGGTTTCCCCGGCGGTCATGCTGCGGCCGATTTCCCGGATCTGGGGGCTGTGCGCGGCCTCGGCGACGCTGAAAATGGTCTCATTCATGATGAGGTCGGAGCGGGGATGGGTGACGAAGGTTCCGTTCCTGGTGATCAGGAAGGCGTATCCGGTGCGGCCGATTTTCAGCGAGGAGACGACATTGCGCAGCCGGTTGAGGCTCAGATCGATACAGACGATACCGGCGAAATGTTTTTTTCCGTCGGCTGTCCTTCGGTAGAAGGGCACCGAATAACTGGTCATGACGATGCCGCCGGCCTGGCCGAAATAGGGTTCACTCCACAGGGGGCGACCGAGAATCATCGGGATCTGGTACCAGTCCTGGGTGCGGTAGTCGTAGTTGATTTTGCGTTCCTCGATCTCGTCGCCGGGACGGATGAAGTAGCATGAGCGCAGGCCCGTTCCGGAGTCCGTCGCGGCGTCGGGATCGGGAGCGAAGGCCGCGGCGATGCCGTAGATGTCGGGATTGGCTTCGAGCTGCCGGCGCAACAGCGTTTCAAGCTGGGCCGGATCGGGAGTGAAGGTGGAGAGCGCGACGGCAGTCTGGATCGGGATCTTGGCGGCCGCCTCGAGCCGGGTGTCGAGCCGGTTGGCGGTGGCCCGGGCCAGGTTGTAGGCGTTTTCCTCGATCTTGTCGGTCAGCAGCTTGCGACTGGCCTGATAGTTGAGCAGCAGAATCAGGGCTATGACCAGGGTTACTCCGCCCAGGATCAGGAAATTCAGTTTGAAGGCGAGGCCGCGGTTGCCGAAGATTTTCATCATTTTTCACCTCCGGCGGAGAAATGGTGGAAATCCTCGTAGGACGGGGCCTTTTCGATGACTTTGAGCTCTTTCAGGCCCGCGACCGTCTGCCGGTAGGCGTCGGCTTCGAGCCGTCCCATGATCCCGCCGGTTCCGGGTTGCATGATGTCGCGCATCCGCATCAGCATCCAGCGCTGCTGGACCCGGTTGCTGATGATGTGATTTTTACGAATTCTCGACATGGTCAGATCGAGGGCCTTTTCCGGTTGAGAGAAGGCCTTCTCCCAACCAGCCAGCGTGGCCCGGACGAAAGCCCGGCAGGTTTCGGGGTGGGCTTCCAGAAAGCTTTGCATGACGTAGATGCCGTCCTCGGGGAAATTGAGGCCGTAGTCGGCGAAGCGGAAGGTTACCAGTTCATCCGGATCGAGGCCGGCGTTGATGATCCGGTGGTATTCGTTGTACCACATCGCCGAGGTCACGGCGACGGCGCCGCGCAAAAAGAGATTGATCGAGTAGGACTGGCGGACGGGAACGATGTCAAGCTTGAACTTTTTGAAGAAGAGCCGGGCCTGGAAATCGAAAGGCGGTCCCCAGAGGCTGACCCTGCGGCCGGCCATGTCGCCGGGTTCCAGGATGCCGTCTTTTTTTCTGGCCACCAGCATCATGGCGCTTTTCTGCACCAGCTGGGCGAGATTGACCACCGGAATTTTCCGGTTGCGAAGCTCGATGCCGCTGACCAGCCAGAAACTGGCGAAATCGGCCTTGCCCTTTTCCAGCCAGGTCGAAGAGGCGCGGCTGGGACCGCCGTGGATGATGGTGACCTCCAGTCCCTCCTGACGGTAGAGTCCGCAGTCGAGGGCCATGTAATAGCCGGCGAATTGCGCCTGGGGCACCCATTGGGTGATGAAGGTGACCTGGGTTTTCTGAGGGTTGGAAGTTGCGGATCGTGTCGGGGTCGGGCCGGGGAAGAGCAGCAGCACGGCCAGCAGGCAGAGAAATGCCGTACGTCGGAAGGTTTCAGTTTTTGTCATTGTTGTCGGAGAAGGCCAGAGTCAGAATGTTTTCCTGGTCCTGCCGCCGCCAGGAGACCCGGTCGGCGAGCTCTTTGATGAAATAGATGCCGAGGCCGCCGACGGCCCGTTCGAGGATGTCGGCTTCCAGATCCGGAGGCGGATTTTCCAGGGGGTTGAAAGATACGCCCCGATCGCGGATCTCGAGAACGAGCCCGGATTCGGGGCTGGAGCGGATTTCAAGAGCCAGATCGCCTTCGCTTTCCGGGTAGGCGTACCTGATGACATTGACCAGGGCCTCTTCGAGCACCAGTTCGATCTCGCCGACACGGCTTGCGGAAAAGCCGCGCCGACGGGCCTGATCGGCGGCGAAAGCGATGAAACGGGGCAGGTTTTCCAGGGTTGCCGGCAGCTCTATCCTCGGGTTTTCGTCATGCATCGTCGCAGGTCGGCAGTATCGGGATGATCTTGTCGAAACCCGAGATCTTGAAAACCGTGGCCACGTTTTCCTGCAAGGCCGCCAGTTTCAGTTCGCCGCCGAGTTTCTTGAGTTGCTTGGCGGCGGTCAGGATCACTCTCAGGCCGGCGCTGCTGATATAGTCGAGATCGCTCATCTCCACCAGCAGATGCCTGGCTCCCTCGGCCGTAGCCTCCGCCACCTTACGGCTGAAATCATCCGCTGAAATGGCGTCGAGCCGTCCTTTCAGGGCCAGGGTCAGACTTTCTCCGTCTTTTTTCAGTTCCACGATATCCATATTGGTAATCCGGTTTCCATGTTTTAAGGTTGATGAACTCGTAGTAAATCAGATTCAACCGTCCAGTGTCAACCTGCTTCGGTCGATTCCGGCGATTTTTCTCCCATCAGTAAACCAGGGCCGGCAGGGCGTCCAGATAATCACCGTCGCCGTTTATCTGGAAGCCGACCAGTTCCTGGTCGCTTTCGTAATCGATATAGACCGCGTCGCTCAGGTCCTGGCCGGGGAAAAGCCTTTCCGGGGTACCCATCAGTCGCTGGTGGGGAGTGACCGGAATGTCGCTGACCATGGCCTTGAGTCTTCCGTGCCGGTCTCTGGCCCTCAGAGTGATTTTGGCCGCCGTATCACCGCAGTTGACCAGGGCCAGGCCGGTCCAGCCGGAATCGTCCAGCTTGGCGAAAATCCCTTTCGTGGCTTTCAGGTCGACGCCGGTGTAGCCGGCCAGGGTTCTGTTGTCGGTGCTGCCGAAGAGTTCGAAGCCGGTGATGCCGGAGGCGGCATCGATCTGCATCCAGGCGGCCGCGGCCGGCAGACCGATACCCGAAACGCTGTTGACATATTTCCGGTTGCCGTTGAGATCGATATTGACCGGATCGAGCCGGGTGCCCTCGGCGGTATAGGGCGTGATGGTCAGGCGCGAAATGCCTCCGGAGGGATCATAGGCGACTATTCCGGTCCACCAGTACTGGTCCGAGGCGATATG
>JAADEO010000200.1 GCA_013153415.1 Deltaproteobacteria bacterium | reverse complement strand
CATCGGGCTGCAAATGGGAAAATATCAGGGCCACGATCCGGCGATACTCATCCTCCCAACCGGGGAAATCGAGCAGGGGGTCGAAATGAAGTCCGATCCGGTAGCCGCGCCGCCGACATAGGGCGGCCGCGGCAAGCCTCTCGTCCAGAGATGCGGCGTGACCCTCTTCACGACTGCTGACGGACGGGGCGTTGAGACTCCAGGAAACGATGGTCTCCCCGATCTCTCCCGGGTAATCGAGCAGATTGGCGATCGCGATACTCTTGGTTTTAAGTTCCAGAACCGCATTCTCACGCCCGGCGAAATAGCTGATCAGCCGCGGCGCCAGGCCGGTCAGGGGATCCATGAAAAGACTGTCAGTGAACTCCCCGGTGCCTATCCGATAGAAAACCCCGGGTTTTCCCAACTCCCGGTCGAGTTCCGCGAAAGCATCCTCCAGGTTGACGAACTGGGTAATGAACGGGGTGTTGAGATACCCCTGGAGAACACAGTAGCTGCAACCGATATTGCAGCCCAGTCCCAAGTGGAGAATCTGATAAAGACAACAGCGGTAGCTCTCCGCGGTACCGGGACAGGCCTTGAGGAAACGACCCCGGTGCCGGGCCAGCAATAGGGTGGTACGAGGATTATAGCCCTCGGCCAGCCGGGAGAGATTATCTGCGGTCGGCCGGCCGATCCCGATGACTTCGACCCCCGGTGAACGCTCCAGAATGGCTCGCGCGAACTCGCTTTCGGCCACTTCATCCTCAACCAGAATCGTGGTCGGCCGGAAAAGGGGTCGGGCATAGGAGGCTTCGGGGCGAGATGGTTGTTCAGGGACGGCGGCAGAGTTCATCGATTTCTTCCGAGGTCAGGGCGTTCAGTTTGCCTACGATTTCCCGCCACTGCCGGGCGCCATCGAAACTGAAACTGAGCCGGTAGTCGCCGCCCTCGAAATCGGGCGGGGGTTCAAGCCGGATTGCGGCCGGCAGAGACAGGCCCTCCCGCCGGGCGATAAAATTCTTCCAGGCGGAGGTCAGATGGGGATAGAGCCGCTCCTTGAGACAGCGGCGCAGAGTTGAAACCTGATCACCTCCGGGATCATCGGCCACGGCCTG
Source organism: Deltaproteobacteria bacterium (assembly GCA_013153415.1). Lineage (GTDB taxonomy): Bacteria > Desulfobacterota > Anaeroferrophillalia > Anaeroferrophillales > Tharpellaceae > JAADEO01. Next base: position 6,134 of record JAADEO010000200.1, on the reverse strand, counting down.
TCGGCAGGCGGCGATCACTGCGCTGACCGGGATCCGGTCCCGGCAGGCCAGGTCATCGAGGCGCCCAGCCACTTCGCGCAACTTGTTGCGCCGCAGATTGAAATCGATCGCCAGATCGACCAAGGCCACCAGATCGTCTGTCGACCAGGCAGCCAACAGCTCGATCGTTTCACCATCGACACGGCCTGCGGCGATCATCTCCCGCAGAAGGGCTGGGAACCCGGCGATGGCCCGGCAGCGCTGGTGGAAACGCGGCCGGTCCGGAATGCCGAGAGCGGAAAACAGCCGTTTCCGCTCTCTCCCTTCAAGCGACCGAGATTCCGCCGCGAGAAAGAGATCGGCACTCTCAACCGGGTTGAACTCCCTAATTCCGGCATTCTCCCAGCAAACCTCGAGGAAAAGCTCTTCCGGGTCGCGGTCGGCGACATCCAGATAACTGATCTCAGAAAACGCGGCGGTACTCCGGGACAACTCGCGAATTACGGCCAGGCGACGCCGGCCGCTGACGATCACCAGCCCACGATCTCCCGGCACCAGCCAGGGCGGCTGCAGAATACCGGCCGCAGCCACCGACTTGCGCAGACGTTCCGGCACCGGGCCGCAGGAAAAAGGGTAGGAACGATCATCGAAATCGATCTCCGCCAGCCGACATTTTTTGAGTTCAATCATCTTCAAGTTTTTCACTGTAACACTGACCGTTTTCCAGAACCGTGTTGACCTGCCAGTGCTGATCATCCCGTTCGGGATAGTCGATATTGTAATGCAGCCCGCGGCTCTCTTTACGATAGAGGGCCGCAGTGATGATAAGATCAGCGACCACGGCGATGTTGCGCAACTCCAGAAGATCGACGGTCAGCTCCTGGTCCCAGTAGAATTCGTGCAGTTCATGAGCCAACGAATCGATCCGGCGTTTGGCCCGCAAGAGACGCTTGTGGGAACGGACGATGCCGACATAGTTCCACATGAAGCGGCGGATCTCATCCCAGTTCTGGGTGATCACGACCTTTTCATCGGGATCTTCCTTGTGGGTATAGCGCCATTTGGGAAAGGTCGGCAGCACCAGTTTCCGCCGCCGGTGCTCGCTGATCACATCGGCGGCCGCCAGCGAGCTGTAGACCACCGCCTCGAGCAGGGAGTTGCTGGCCAGGCGGTTGGCCCCGTGGAGACCGGTGCAGGCGACTTCACCCGAGGCGTAGAGTCCGGGCAGCGAGGTTCGCCCCCGGGTGTCGACCATGACTCCGCCACAAAGATAGTGGGCGGCCGGAACCACCGGGATCGGCTCCCGGGTGATATCGATACCGAGCTTGAGACAGGTCGAATGAATCAGAGGGAAACGCTGGCGGATGAAGTCGGCGGGCTTGAAACTGATATCGAGAAAAACACAGTCATCGCCGCTTTTTTTCATTTCGTGGTCGATCGCCCGGGCGACGATATCGCGGGGCGCCAGTTCCCGGCGCTCATCATAAGCGGCCATGAAAGGGGTTCCATCTTTAAGTTTCAGGATGGCGCCTTCGCCGCGCACCGCTTCCGAGATGAGGAAGTTCTTGACCGCCGGATGAAACAGACAGGTCGGATGAAACTGGAAGAACTCCATATTGGCGATCCGGGCCCCGGCCCGCCGGGCCATGGCGACACCGTCCCCGGTGGCGATATCAGGATTGGTGGTGTAGAGATAGACCTTGCCGGCCCCTCCGGAGGCCAGGAGGGTGGCCCCGGCGACAAAAGCGTGAACCTTGCCGGTATCCCGCTCGAGGGCATAGGTGCCCCAGCAATAGTCGTGTTGACGATCGGCTCCGAGCCACTTGTTGGCGGTCAGCAGATCGATAGCGGCCATATTCTCCCAAATGACGATATTCTCATGCCGGCGGCAGTGGTTGATCAGAACCTCTTCGATCTCCCGTCCGGTCCAGTCGTCGGCATGCAGGATCCGGCGGCAGGAGTGGCCTCCTTCGCGGGCCAGGTCGTAACCGGTGGCTGAGCCCTGGTCCCGGGTAAAGGAGACTCCCAGGGCAATCAGCTCCCGCAGACATTCAGGCCCTTTGCGCACCACCAGGTCGACGACCTGCCGCCGCCCGAGTTCGGCCCCGGCCCGCATCGTGTCCTCGAAATGACGAGTAAAGGAATCGGCCGCATCGAGAACCGCGGCAATCCCACCTTGGGCCAGGTTGGTATTGGTATCGGTGCCCTGCTTCTTGGTCAGGATATGGACTTTACCGGCCTCAGCCGCCTTGAGGGCGAAAAAAAGCCCGGCAATACCGCTGCCCAGGACCAGGAAATCGCTTTCATGATAGGTTGTCATAGCCATTTACCATAGCATAAAAATCACCTCGGTAAAAGCTTTAAGGTAGCAGTTATCACCTCCACAAATCAGGCTCTGCAAACCGTTCTCCAGGAAAGTCGGTTGACTATTAGTCCGGATTATGCTTATGTTTTTCGTGGAAATGGTGTTTAAATCGAGCCGGTCTGCAGACAGATACCGCACTTCCGGAAATGCAGCCCCAGAACCAGGGAGGTTCTTCATGGATAACACCTTTCAACCCGACAACCCCCTGAACAAACTCATCAACAACCTCGGCATCGCCATCTGGGAACTGGACTGCGAATACCGGATTCTGCACTACAATCTCAAAGCCAAAGCAATTTACGGGGAGCAGGTAATTGGAAAATTCTGCTACCAGGTTGCCGCCGGGCGCAACACGGTCTGTCCCGATTGTCCTGCGGAAATGGTTTTCAACGGCCGGGAAAGCGGCCGTTCGCTTCATACCCGCACAACCGTCGATGGCCGGCAGATAACTATCGACCATATCGCCACCCCGCTCCGCGACCAGGACGAACAGCTTACCGGGGTGGTCGTCTCAATCATCGACATAACTGATATCATAAATACCCAGAACGAATTGGAAAAGCACAAAAACAAACTCGGCAAACTGGTTGAAGAGCGAACCCGGGCTCTGCAGGAGAGCGAAGAGAGATATCGCCGTCTCTACCAGGAGGCCAAGCTGCAAAGCAGCCTCTACCAGTCGGTTCTCGAATCCTCCAGCGACGCCATCGTCATATATGACCTTCAAGGCCTGACCAGATATATCAATCCCGCTTTCACCGAGATGTTCGGCTGGACCCTTGAGGAACTTCAAGGTCGACGCATTCCGTTTATGCCGGAATCGGAACGCGAGGAATCCCTGAAACGCATCACGGCTCTGATCAATGATGGTACCCCCTGCCGGGCTTTTGAAACCACCCGCCACACCCGGGACGGCAAGCCTTTGGAAATCAGCCTGAGCGCCTCGCGATATTACGACCATCGGGGAGAACCGGCCGGCATCCTGGTAATTTTAAGGGATATCACCGAGTTGAAAAAGATCGAAAAAGAGGCCATGAAGGTTCACAAACTCGAATCGATCGGGGTCCTGGCCGGTGGCATAGCCCACGATTTCAACAATATTCTCGGCGCCATCCTGGGCAACATCTCCCTGGCCCTGACCCTGACCGGAAACGATACCAGGATCTCCAACCTGCTCAAATCCTGCGAAAAGGCTTCGCTCCGGGCCCGGGGGCTGACCCAGCAATTGCTGACCTTCGCCAAAGGCGGCGAACCCATCAAAAAAATCGCCTCGATCGAAGAGATCATCCGCGATTCGACCAATTTCGTCCTGCAGGGCAGCAATGTCAAATGCAACTTCAATTTCGCCACCGGACTGTGGCCGGTAAATGTCGACGCCGACCAGATCAGTCAGGTAATTCAGAATATCATCATCAACGCCAACCAGGCCATGCCTGACGGAGGCATTATTGAAATTGAGTGCCGCAATCATCGACTCGAGGCCTCGTGCCATACTCTGGAAAGCGGCGACTACATCAAGATCGACATAAAAGACAAGGGCGGCGGCATTCCCCGCGAGGTGCTTGACAAGATTTTCGACCCCTATTTCACGACCAAGTCCGACGGCAGCGGCCTCGGTCTGACAATTACCCATTCAATCATCAAACGCCACAACGGGCATATCGAAATCGAATCCACCCCGGGAAGCGGCAGCAATGTGACCATCTACCTACCGGCCGCCGCAACCGAAGACTCAACCTCCGGCTCAGTCCCGGCCGATCCCTCTCCGGCTTCGACCGGCAAAGGACAGGTGCTGATCGTTGATGACGAGGAGATGATTCGTGAAATCCTCAGTCAGATGCTGGAGAGCAAGGGATACGAGGTGGTTTCGGCTCCGGACGGGAAAAGCGCCATCAATCTCTACCAGGAAGCATTGGAGAAGAAACAACCTTTCGACCTGGTGATCATGGATTTGACCATCCCCGGAGGCATGGGTGGCCTCGAAGCCAGTAAAGAGATCAGGAAAATCGACCCCGGGGCCCGGCTGGTGGTCTCCAGCGGCTATTCCAGCGACCCGGTGGTCGCCAACTTCCGCGAGCACGGCTTCTGCGCCACCCTGAACAAACCCTTTCAGTTCAAGGAACTCATCGAGGTCGTCAACCAGATAATTTCGCCCGAAACCCAATCTTGATAAACTCGTAACAAATCAAAAATCACGTAAAAAACGGGTTGGCACAGTAACAGCTTCAGATGCGAGGCGCCGGAAAGCTGAGGAATGAGGCGTACATGGAAGTACGCCGCAGTGACGAAGATTTTCGTGGCAACGCCCCGAGTGTAGCGAGGAAGTACTCTTGGGGTGCGAAGCAGGTGGAGTTGTTACGAAGCCAACATTCTTGATGACATCACAATAAAACTCAGACCAACCAGGAAACAGCCGACACCATGGAATGCAAACAAGACCTAAACCTCAAGTCCTGCAACTGCTCCTACGAACCCTGCTCCCGCAAGGGCATCTGCTGCGACTGCCTGCGCTACCATCTGAAAAACCGCCAGCTGCCGGGCTGCTGTTTTCCGGATGAAGCGGAAAGAACCTACGACCGCTCCTTCGAACATTTCGCCCGCCTGGTCCAGGAAAAGCAGGTTTGAACCTCCTGTTCTACCTTTTCGTCCTGGTCTCGTTCCTGGTTTCGGGCTGGCGCCAGCTCCACTGGACGGCCGGAGGAAAGCTCCAGGAGCCGATGGCGGCCCTGACCACGGCCGTCATCAACTCGGCCGGGGACGCGGTCAAACTGGCCCTCGGCCTGATCGGCGTCATGGCCCTCTTTCTGGGCCTCATGAAGGTAGCGGAAAAAGGCGGCCTGCTCAAACTCGCGGCCCGCGGCATCCGGCCCCTGCTGATCAAGCTCTTCCCCGAGGTTCCGGCCGACCACCCGGCCATGGGGGCCATGGTCATGAACCTGGCCGCCAACCTCCTGGGTCTCGGCAATGCCGCCACCCCGTTCGGGATCAAGGCGATGCAGGAGCTGGACACCCTGAACCCGGAAAAGGGCACCGCCACTGATGCCATGGCCCTCTTTCTGGCGATCAACACCTCGTCGGTCACCCTGTTGCCGACCGGGGTTATCGCCCTGCGGGCCGCAGCCGGCTCGCACAATGCCGCCGGCATCCTGCCGACCACTCTTTGCGCCACCATCTTCTCCACCGCCACCGCAATCATCGCCGCCAAGACTCTGGCCCGCTTCGGCCGCCAAAAAACAAAAAACACCGCTTCTTCATCGTCCGCGGCCCCGGTTGCCGGAAACCCGAAGCGGGCGGAATCCTCCGGCCGCGCTCCCCTGGTCGGCCTCTTGATCTTCGCCGGCCTCATCTTCCTGATGGTTCTCTACGGCCGCACCCTTTCGGGCTGGATCGTTCCCGGCCTCATGGTCATCATGTTGAGTTTCGGTTTCATCCGCAAGGTCCCGGTCTACGAAGCCTTCGTCGAAGGCGCCCGGGAAGGTTTCGATGTCGCGATCAAGATCATCCCTTACCTGGTCGCCATCCTGGTGGCGGTCGGCATGCTCAGGGGCAGCGGCGTCATGGAAATTGTTACCCGCGGTATCGGCACCTATACCGCCGCCCTGGGACTGCCGGCCGAAGCCCTGCCGATGGCCCTGTTGCGCCCCCTTTCCGGATCCGGCGCCTACGGCATCCTGGCCGCGACCATCAACAACCCGGCCATCGGCCCCGATTCCTACACCGGCTACCTGGTTTCGACCCTGCAGGGCTCGACAGAGACTACCTTTTATGTTATGGCGGTCTACTTCGGAGCGGT
>JAADEO010000048.1 GCA_013153415.1 Deltaproteobacteria bacterium | reverse complement strand
CTCCCTCCGAGGCCCGCAGCATCATTCTCCAGGTCACGGTCGGCTGTTCCCACAACCGCTGTACTTTCTGCCCGACCTACCTCGGCGTCCGTTTCCGGATCAAGGATGAAGCCACCATCTCTTCCGATATCCGTTACGCGGCCGAGGCTTTTCCCCGGGCCCGACGACTCTTCATCACCGACGGCGACGCTCTGGTCATCCCCTTCGAACGCCTCTATGCGATCTTCAAGGAGATCAACGCCGCCATTCCCCGGCTCACCCGGATCGGTATCTACGCCTCGGCCAAGGCCCTGCGGCGGCGCTCACCGGAAGAACTGAAGCTGTTGAAAGAACAGAAACTGGGCATCATATACTACGGCCTGGAGAGCGGCGACGACGTCACCCTGGAAGCCATCGACAAGGGCACGACCGGGGCCGAATCGATCGAACTCTGCCGCAAGGTCATGGCAGCCGGCATCAAGCTCTCGACCACGGTGATGATCGGCATCGCCGGGCCCGAGCGCTCCCTGATCCACGCCCGCAAAACCGGCGAGGTCCTGACCGCCATCGATCCCAACTACGTCGGCGCCCTGGTCACCATGGTGGTGCCCGGCACCCGGCTCTACGAGGAGCAGCAGGCCGGCCGTTTCCAGTTGCCGGACCAGCGCGGGTTGCTGCTCGAATTACGGGAGATGATCGCCGCCACCAACCAGAGCCGCGGCATGTTCATGGCCAACCACGCCTCCAACTACCTGCCGATCAAGATCCACTCTCCGGCCCAGAAAACGGCCGCTCTGCGGATGATCGATGAAGCTCTGAACGGAAATATCCCTCTGCGGGAGGAGTGGATGCGGGGATTGTAGTGCAATAACGGGAACCGGCGGCCGGGCCGAGAATCAATAATAGACGATCAGGCGCTGGCCGGGCTGGAGGATGGTCCGGGAACGGATATTGTTCCAGCGCTCGAGATCGGCGACGCTGACCCGGTAACGCCGCGAGATCAGCCAGAGATTGTCACCCTTGCGCAGGGTGACAATTTTTTTGCGCACTTTCTTCCGGCTTTTCCTCTTGGTATTACTGGCAGTTCTCACCTTGCCGCCGGAACCACCCCCGTTTCTGTAGATATGGAGTTTCTGGCCCGGCTTGAGCGCGGTCTTGCGGCCCATCCGGTTCCAGCGCTGGAGATCGGTGACCTTGACCCGGTAACGACGGGAAATTTTCCAGAGACTGTCACCTTTCCGGACCCGATAGACGATATGTTGTTTCTTGCGGGAAGCCTTCCGGCTCGAGGGATAGGCGAGCATCGCCGGACGACCCGACTTGTAGATGCGCCGGTCGAAAACCACCGGACCGCGACCGACCACCCGGACCGGGATCAGAAGATCATGACCGGCCCGGATCCGGTAGCCCCGAATACCATTGAGTTCCTGGATCTGCCGCACTCCGGTATGATAGCGGCGGGCGATCTGGGAGAGGGTCTCGCCCCGGCGGATATGGTGTTTGAGAAAGGTGATCCGCTTTTCCGGCGGCAGATTGTCGAGAGCCAGCTGGCATTTCGGTCCACTGCCATCCGGAACCCGTAGCCGGTAACGCTTCACTCCCGGGGGAGTACACCAGTAGGTCAGTTCCGGGTTGAGACTGCGGATCTCTTCGACCTTGGCTCCGGAAGCCCAGGCCAGAACCTGGAGATCGGTGGCGGCATCGACCTCGACCAGATCATAGGTGAAAGGCTGCTGGTACTCGATGTCGGCGAACCCGTACTTTTCCGGCTCCTTGGCAATCATGATGGCGGCGATCAGCCGGGGAATATATTCCCTGGTTTCCCGCTTGAGGTAGCGGAAGCGGGCCATCTGCCAGAAATCATCGGTCTTATGGCGACGCATGGCCCGCTGGATCTTACCTTCGCCAGCATTGTAGGCGGCGGCGGCCAGGTACCAGGAACCGAACATCGAGTAGAGATCGGTCAAGTAGGCGGCGGCGGCATAGGTCGCCTTTTCGGGATCACGCCGTTCATCAACCCAGGAGTTGATTTTCAGCCCGTAGCGGCGGCCGGTACTGCTGATGAACTGCCAGGGCCCGCAGGCCCGGGCCCGGGAATAGGCATGGGTCGTAAATCCGCTTTCGATCAGCACCATGTAGGCGAGTTCCTCGGGGACATCGTGTTCCCTTAGGATCTTGCGCATCATTCCCAGGTAGCGATGGGAACGGGCCAAGGAACGGTGCATGAAACGGCTCTGGACGGTACTGTAGTAGGAGATGAAACGCTGGACCTTGGCGTTCATGACCATCGGGAAATGGTAACGGGCCCCGGTCCGGGCCTGGGTCTCGATCTCGACATCGGCCTCGCTCGGCGGCAGGCTGCCCCCGACGCTGGCCCCCATCTCCTCGAGATAACCGAGAAAATCGCTCAGCGTGGTATCCTGGCGGTCGAACCCTTCATCCAGGGCTTCACTGAGCCAGACATTGGTCTCGTAAAGACCGCGTTCCTCTCCCGGCAAGCTGCAGACACAATCGTTATCCGTAGACAGATCGGCCCCGGCGACCTCCGCCGGCTTCTCAACTGCCGCAGGAGGACGCAGTGACGCCTGGTTGAAGCCACATGACGTACAGATGAAAAGCAGAAACAGGACCAGGAAAATTCCGGCCGGCAGACGGTGCCAGGAAAGGAGAAAAAGTCTGATTTGCATATATTCTTTTGGCTGGAATTGAAATAACGGTGGTCAGGGCACACCAGTACTCGGAAAGGCGGAAAAACCTTACCCGGGATACGGTCTCACGCACCAGTTCGGGATTATACAAAATTCCGTCGTCCCTGGCAACCAGGAAATTTCTCCAGCCCCGATCCTCCCGGGTGAAAGGCTGAAAACCGGCCGCCCGAACTTCAAGAGGGCAATACACCCCCACGCAAACCACCCGCTATCTGTTCCCGCCAAAAACAATTTCAAGGAACAAACAAAAACCGGCCCGGCCGCAACCCTGACTTCAGGTTTGCGACCGGGCCGGCGGCAGGAGGGGTAAAAAACTTTTCAGCGGTTTCAGACGTTATCCCGAATGATCCGCGGCAACAGCATCTGGTGATGGGGGCAGATCGAATCGGGGTTCTGGAAAACCGCCTGGGTGAAGGCGACCATGTAATCGCGCAGTTTCGGGAAAGAGACGATCTCGTCGACGAAACCATGCTTGACACAGTAATCGGGCCGGGACTGGTCGTAATACTGCTTGGCCAGGGCGTTCATCTTGTCGATGACCGGCTGAAGGTCGTTGCCCTTGTCCTTCTCTTTGACCAGGCGCCGGGCGAAGGCCGCCGCCGCCGCGGTCTCGCCGTGCATGACCTCGACCTCGGTGGTCGGGGTGCCGAGGGTGAAAGCGTTGTTGCGGTTGCCCTGGGGGCCGCACATGACATAGTGGGCCGCCGCGGTGCCTTTGCGCAGGACCACGGTCATCATCGGCAGACGGGAACTCTCGATCGAGTAGATCAGCGACATTCCCAGGCCCAGGAGTTCGGCTTCCTCAGCGATATCGCCGACGTCGATACCGGAGGTATCCTGAATCCAGATCATCGGGATCCGATCGCGGCCGCAGTAGGTGGTGAAATCGCTCATCTTGATCAGGCCCTGGCGGTAGAGTTTGCCGCCGATCCCGGTATAATCGGCATACTCGGGATAGTTGGCTCCAAGAAAGCCCTGCCGGTTGGCGACGATGCCGACCGGAAAACCGTCGATCTTGGTCAGGGCGCAGTAGATCTCGGGACCGTAATCGGGACGGAATTCGCTGTGCTCGCTGTTATCGACCAGGCGGGCGATAACCTCGTCCATATTGTAGGTCGCCTTCTGGTTGAAGGGCACCAGGTAGTTGAGATCCTCGCCCGGGAAACGGGGCTCCTTGGGCTCGGCCACCCGGAAAGCCGCGGGATCGTAGGAAGGCAGACCGGCGACACATTTCTTGATTGCATCGAGCACGCCCTCTTCGGTATCGAAGACCTCGCGCATGAAACCGGTCTTGTCGTGATGAATGCGGGGGCTGCCCGGAGGCACGGCCTTGAAATGGCGGGTGCTCTCGATCAGGGCCTCGGCTCCTTCGAGATCGAAGTGACCCTTAGGGCTCATGCCGCCGACGATGCCGCCGCCGCCGACCGCCATGTTGGAGTTCTTGTGAGCGAAGATGATCGCCGGACTGATGGCGTGATAGCCGCCGCCGGCGGGATTGGTGCCGTACATACCGACAATTACCGGAATCCCCTTCTGGGCGAGTTCGGCATGACGGAAGAAGGTCCGGCCACCGGAACGCCGGCCGGCATAGACTTCCTGCTGGGTCGTCAGTTTGACGCCGCTGCAGTTCAGTACCCAGATCAACGGAATCCGCAGACGCTCAGCCATATCCTGAGCCCGGAAGATGTTTTCCGCCTGACCGCCGATCCAGGCTCCGGCCAGCACCTTGTTGTCGGAAGCGATCACCGAAACCCAGCGGCCGCTGATCTTGGCCAGGCCGTTGATGACGCCGGTGGTACCCTCTTCGGTTTCGTTGGGATCGAAAATCGTGTTCATCGGCAGGAAGGTACCGGGATCGAGCAGGTACTCGAGCCGCTGCCAGGCGGTCATCTCGCCCCGCTGATTGATTCTCTCGGCCGGCAGACCGGCATTCTTGACCCGTTCGACCTCGGCCGCGTACTGTTCTTCGACCTTCTTGATCTGGGCCGCGCTTTCCGCCGCCTTCTCCTTCTGTTTGTCCTTGAGCGGCTTGCCGAACAGAGGCATCTCTGCGAAATACTGCTTCATTAGATCTTCTCCTTAGTAAAAACGGTTGCTGATATCGCCGTTATACAACAAGCACGGAGAATCAGCAACCGGCAATACATGATTATATCGATTACCTATTGGCCTTGCGGATACCAAGCTGATCCTGGGCCAGAATGAATTTGCAGATGTTGGTCGAACCCTCGACCATGGCATAGGTCGGAGCGTCGCGGAAGTAGCGGGCCACCGGATATTCGGTCGAGTAACCGTAGGCGCCGAGAATCCGCATCGCGTACTGGGTGCACTTGTAAGCCAGCTCCCCGGCCAGATACTTGGCGGTCGCGACCTCGAGGTTGTTGTTGAGGTTGCCCTGGTCCTTCTGCCAGCCAGCCTTGTAGACGGTCAGGCGGGTGGCCTCGATATCGGCCACCATTTCGGCGATCATCGACTGGTTCATCTGGAACTTGCCGATCGGCTGTCCGAACTGCTCACGCTCCATGGCGTACTGGGTGACCACATCGAGACAGGCCTGAGCCAGACCGACACCACCAGCCGCGGCCGAGAGCCGGGTCTGCGAAAGCGAACCGAAAACGATCTTGGCCCCGTCACCGGGCTTGCCGAGAATATTGTCTTTCGGGATCTTGACATCCTCGAGCACCAGTTCGCCGGTCGGCGAGCACCAGGAACCCATCTTCTCGAGTTCGGTCACGGTGATGCCGTCGCTCTCCTCGAGATCGACCACGAAGGCCGACAGTCCACGGCCGCCGGCCGACTTATCGGTATAGGCGTAGAAAATGTTGATACCGCCGATGGTGGCGTTGGAGATCCAGGTCTTCTGACCGTTCAGCAGCCAATGGTCACCCTTGTCGACCGCAGTCGATTTCATCGACATGACATCGGAACCGGCATCGGGCTCGGTGATCGCGAAAGCTCCGAGAATCTCGGCGTTGACCAGCTTTTCGATATATTTCTTTTTCAGGGTCTCGCTGCCGTAACGCTGAATAGTGAAAGCGCAGCCCAACTCCTGCATGTTGACCTGGACCCGCAAAGAGCTGGAAGCCCGGGCGATCTCTTCAGTAATAATCATGGCTGCCAGCCAGCCCATCTCGTTGCCGCCGTACTCTTCGGAGATCACGGTACCGAAAAAACCGAGTTCCCCCATTGGTTTGATTACTTCCTCATAAGGAAAGTAGTGGTTCTTGTCCCATTCATCCGCGAACGGGGCGATCTTTTCCGCGGCAAAACTGCGTACCGTATCCTGCAACATCCGGAGCTCGTCCGACAAGCCGAAATTCATCCTCTTTACCTCCTCGTTAAACTGAAAAACCTGGATTCAAAGCATGTGAAACTGATATAGACAGCCCCCGATTTGCAATAAACATACCGCATCTGAGAGCCCATTTCCCACGGCACCCTTCTCAGGCTTTCTTGAAGCTTCCGCTTCCGACTGGTCGATAAACGCTTTTCCGAAGCTCCGGGCCGCCTATTTTTCACCCGTTCAGGTAAAAATCAACCTCCGAACTTTGCATCCCAAGCCTTTTATCCACGGTTGACCCGGCAACCGATATATTGTATATATAATACCCAACTGAAGAACTGCAACATGGCAACATACTTTTAATAAATAGTATCAAACATTATGGGAACAGCCTCAACGAATATGGAAGCTTTCGTCGCCCGCCAGCCGATTTTCGACCGTCAGCAAAGGGTTTACGCTTACGAACTGCTGTTTCGCGACAGCATGGATAACTTCATGCCCGAGATCGACAGCGACACCGCCACCAATCAACTGCTGCAAAACAGCTTCCTGACCATCGGCGTCGACGAGATCTGCGACGGCCGCCACTCCTTCATCAATTTCACCGACAATCTGCTGAAAAAGAAAACTCCGCTTCTGCTGCCCCGCGAATCCCTGGTGATCGAGATCCTCGAAGATGTCGAAATCACCGACGAGCTGATCAAAGCCTGCCGGGAGCTATCCGAAGCCGGTTACACCATCGCTTTGGACGACTTCGTCTACAGATCCGAATTCGATCCACTGCTCGAAATAGCGGATATCATCAAGTTCGATTTCAGGATTTCAAGCCTCGAAGAAATACGCTCATACCTCGACACCATCAACAAGTACCGGCTCCGCCTGCTGGCGGAAAAGGTCGAAACCAAGGAGGAGTTCAAACTTGCCCAGGAGATGGGCTTTGACCTTTTCCAGGGCTATTTCTTCTGCCGCCCGGAAATCATCAAGGGCCGGGAAATCCCGGCTTCGCAGGTCACCTTGCTGAAACTGGTCAACGCCGTCAGCCAGGAGGATTTCGACTGCGATGAACTGGAGTCCATCATCAACCACGATCTCGGCCTGAGTTACAAGCTACTGCGCTATATCAACTCGCCCTTCTTTGCCAAGGCCAACAAGATCTCCGCCATCCGCCAGGCGATCGCCTACTTGGGACACAATGAGCTGCGCCGTTTCGTGGCCCTGAGCAACATGACCGAACTGAGCCGGGATAAACCGGATGAATTGCTCAGACTGGCATGTATCAGGGCCCGCTTCTGCGAACTGCTGGGC
>JAADEO010000047.1 GCA_013153415.1 Deltaproteobacteria bacterium | reverse complement strand
CTTCCCTGAACTGCAGGGGCATTTACTCATAAAATCGCAACCTCATTTGCAATATTGGCTCGTTTCCAATCTTAACAGTTTAACACCAAACGATACCGGACATACCCAGCCGGTTTTCCTCCGCTTCCAGGATCCATGATTTTAAAACATTTTCCTGTTTTTTCAACCCAAAAGTAACCTGTTAAGGCACTAAGCTCAAACCTCTTTGACCTTGAAATGCTGCATCGAGGTTTCCAGATGCTGGGCCAGTTCCCGCAAGGTTGCCGCGTTGCGCTGGAGAATGTTGCTGCTCTCATCCAGTTCCGAAGCCGTCTGGCTGACAGTGGTAATATCCTGGGCCACCTCTCCGACGACCTGGGTACCCTGGGAGATGTTTTCGTTGACCTCGAGCATTCCCTGGGATGAATCGTTGACATTGCTGGCGATATCCCGGGTAGTTACCGATTGTTCTTCGACCGCAGCGGAAATGCTGCCGACGATCATATCGATTTCCCCGATGACTTTGACAATGGTAGAGATCTCACGACTGGTTTCGGTAGTAGAATTCTGAATCCCGCTGATCCGGTCGGCGATCTCGTCGGTGGCATTGGCGGTCTGCTGAGCCAGCTCCTTGATCTCGTTGGCGACTACCGCGAATCCCTTGCCGGCCTCCCCGGCCCGGGCCGCTTCGATTGTCGCATTGAGCGCCAGGAGGTTGGTCTGGGCCGAGATCGTCATGATGGTCTCGGTGACCTTGTCGATCTCGGCAGCGGCAGTATTGAGTTCGTTGACCTTCTCGCTGGAAGAGTTGGCCTTTTCCACCGCATCGTGGGTGATGTTACGGGCCCGACTGGTATTCTCGGCGATCTCGGTAATAACCGAGTTCATCTCTTCAGTTGAATTGGCTACCATGTTGACATTCTCAGCCGTACGCCCGACCGCATCATTGATGGCGGAAAAATTGACACTCATCTCTTCGGCCGCGGCCGATACCGCATAAGAACGGGAAGCGAGCTCGGTTGAACCCTCGCTGATCGCGGAAGCGGTTGCCACCAGCTCTTCGGCCGCCGCCTTCAGGGCCTCGGCATCTTTTTTGATGCCGGTAAAGATAGTGGACAGATCCTGAACCATTTCATCCAGGGCTTTACCGATCACACCCAGTTCATCATTACCGCTGACTCCGGAAACTACCGAGAGATCCCCGCTCCCGAGTTTGCGGGCAAACACTCTGATCGCCTGCATCCTCTTGATAATAGAGATAACCGTCCACATCGAGATGATAAAGAGGATAATACCGACCACGCCACAGATGACCTGGTTGATCAGAAGCTGCTTGATACGGCTCTCCGACTGTTTCTGCATTATCCCTACCGCCTTGTTCATCTCCTTGAGCAAGGGGATATTGTTGGCCATTACCCACTCCAGATTGGCATCGGGATCCTTACCGGCAATAATATTGTTCAGGTGAGCGAAAAACTCCTCTTTCATCTTTTCGACCTTGGCCAGTTGCGACCAGGCCGGCTCCTTGGCCTTGGGACAATGACGGAATTTGCTGTTTTTCAGGTTCAAACTCAGCGGGGCGTCACCGGAATCCTTCAAAGCTTTCAAGGTTATCTCGAAAACCGACATGGTGTTTTTGAGATTGTTGATCTCGTTACTGAGATCGGCATCGGGATTGTGCTTGCGCTTGAGGGAGAAAGCCAGCACCTCTTTAGTCATTTTCTGAGTCAACATCCGCTGACGACCGGCCAGATTGATTACCAGACCATCACTTTTCTGCTGCTGGGTGGCAACCAATGTCAACACGAACATCAGGGCTATAATGAGCATCAGACCACCGACAATCATTCCCAGTTTGGCCTTTATCGACATGTTAGCCATATCAAACTCCACTCCTTATGAATTAGCAGATATATTCACCGCGCACCCACCTGGTGGTTACGTACTTTGTAAAATCGTTACAGTATTGTCTCAGAATAGTCAACCAGCACTTTTACCATTGATGGCTTCGTAAAAAGTCCACCTGCGTCGTTCCCCAAAAGTCTTCGTCACTGCGGCGTACTTCTATGTACGCCTCATTCCTCAGCTTTTTGGCGCCTAGCATCTGGAGCTTTTTACTTTGTCATCCCGTTTTGTACGAAAATCTGATTTATTACGAGTTCATCACCATTAGTTCTAGTATATATTTCCCAGCTGTCTGAATGGCCGAAGAAACCAGATTTCACCCCTATTCCGGGCTGGCCACTTTTTTACGCAAGGGAGAGATCGCCCACAGGCGACGAACTACGGCCACGAATTTCTCGATAAAAATATCGATCTGCGCCTGATCGGTCCAGCGCCCCAGACTGATTCTCAAAGCTCCCCGGGCCAGATCCGGACTTACGCCCATGGCTTGCAACACCGGCGAGCCCTGATGCTCACTGCTGGAGCATGCGGACCCGGCCGAAACCGAGATGTTTTCAAGATCGAGGTAAGTCAGCAGGGCTTCGCTGTCCAGATACGGAACACTCAAAGAACTGGTATTGGGCACCCGCAAGCGGCTGTGACCATGAAAAAACAACTCCTGGCCAAGCTGCGCCGCCAGCTCGGTTTCCAGACCATCCCTGAGCATCCGGATCCGCTCTCCTTCAAACTCCATTTCGGTACGCAGGATCTCACAGGCTCTGCCAAAGGCCGCGATCCCGACCAGGTTTTCGGTACCGGCACGGCGGCCGCTCTCCTGACTGCCACCATGAATCAGAGGAGTGAGTTCAATCCCGCTTCTGATCCACAGAGCGCCGACCCCTTTGGGGGCATAAACCTTATGGCCGGAAACTGACAACAGATCGACCTGCAACTGATTGACGTCTATTGGAATTTTACCGAAAGCCTGAACCGCATCGGTATGG
The DNA here is from genome assembly GCA_013153415.1 of Deltaproteobacteria bacterium. Lineage (GTDB taxonomy): Bacteria > Desulfobacterota > Anaeroferrophillalia > Anaeroferrophillales > Tharpellaceae > JAADEO01. The sequence goes on along the minus strand of JAADEO010000047.1, from coordinate 4,408 downwards.
AAGATTATCCCCCGCTCCCGGGTCAGTTTAGAGATTTCAGCCACCGGGAAGATCACCCCGGTCTCGTTATTGGCCAACATCAACGAGACCATAACAGTATTATCCCGAAAGGCTGCGGCTACTGCGGCCGGATCCAAAGTACCATCCGCCGCCACTCCCAGCCGGGTCACTTCAGCACCAACTTCTTCAAGCCAACGGCAGCTTTCATTCACGGCCGGATGTTCGACCCGGGAAATTATGACATGCGGTTTTTCACCCCGGCAGAGACTGGGCAGCACCACGCCCTTGAGGGCCAGGTTATCGCTCTCGCTGCCGCCGGCGGTAAAACAGATCTCTTCCGGCCGGCCGCCGAGAAGTTCAGCCACCTGGGCTTTCGCCTGTTCGAAAACCTCCGCCGCCCGCCGTCCCGGTCCGTGAGTGCTGGAAGGGTTGCCAAAAAAGCTGCGAGCAACCTCATCCATTCGCTCGCAAACCCTAGGGTCAACCGGAGTGGTGGCATTGTAATCGAGATATATTCCGTCAAAATCCATCGTTACCTGCTCCTGTCTTTAAACCCAGCGATCAAACGACAGCTCCGCGAAATCAGTTACCGTTACAGGTTTTCCGGTTGCAAAAAACAAGAAAAGTTCCCGACAGGGGGACTCAGGTCTCAGGTCCGCGGGTCGGCGAAGATCCGTTCGGATTGCGGGTTTCGTCCCCACCTTAAGAATCACTGGCTCCGGATTCCGCTTAAGAAATCTGTCAGGGAACCTGGCCGCATCAGGCCCGCTGCCGACAATCGCTTACTACTAGACCGACTGGGTGCGCCCTTCCAGGAGATCAGCCAGTGAAATCGAGTGCAGGTAGTTGACAATGATTTTGTCAAGCTCTTCCCACATCGGCCGGGTGGCACAACAGGCGATCCTGACCTCTCCCGGTGAGCAGGCCTCCTGATCGAAATTCTTACAGGATTTACAATCCACCGGATTGATCGTTTCCTTGACCACCGACATAATCTCATCGAGATAGATATCTTTGGGGTCGCGGGCGAATCGGTAGCCGCCACCGGGCCCCCGCACGCTCTCCACCAGCCCGGATCGCCGCAGGTGAACAAAAAGCTGTTCCAAGTAACTGACTGAAATACCCTCGACCTTACTGATATCTTTGAGGGATACCGGCCCTTCCTGAGCTTTGGCGAGGATTCCCAAAGAGACCATGGCTCGAACCGAATAGCGTCCTTTAGTAGAGAGTTTCAAAAGTTTACCTCCATTGCCCGTGGTGGGCAGACATTGACGCAGAGACCACAGGCACTGCATTTCTCCGGAGCGAACAGAACCTCCATCGAGGGTCTTTCGATATAGAGGGCTCCGGTCGGGCAGATCGCCGTACAGGCTCCACAGCTAATACAGATATCCTCATTGCGCCGTACGCTTTTACGGACTGTTTCAGCCTTGACTCCCTCATTTTTGAGAAAAGCCAAACCCCTTTCCAGCAATTCCTCCTCGCCGCTTATTTCCAGAACCAGATAGCTCTCTTTGCGTGGCAGGATGACGGCCCGGAGAATATTTACAACCAGGTCAAAATTCCTGATCAACTGATAGACCACCGGTTTATCGTAATTGTTCTGATCAAAATGCAGAACATAGATTCTTTTCATTCTCTAAAATCCTTCAGTCGCTTCCGGCAAACCGATCAATTCCAGTTCGCCGCCGGCGGCCAAACCATCTTCATAGATAGCCACCGCACCATTTACTCCAGGAATCCGCAGAGCCCTTTCTATCACCCCGGCCAGATCTTCACGCCCCCGCACCCGATTGGCCATGGCCGTGGCGACGGCGTCGGCGAGCGGGGCATCATCGGCGACGATGGTCACAGCGTCAGCCCGGCCGAAACTCAATGAATGTCCAACCCGACCCGATGAAGTACAGACTCCGCAGGAGAAAGGCTCTCCCGCTTCCAGCTGAATGCCGACCCGGCCACTCAACGGCGAGTTGCCGGCGAAAATAGCCAGGCGGTACTGGCTGGCACCGGCCAGAAAGATATCGCCTCCGTTTTCGATCACGACCGTGGTCGCATCCTGCAGCAACCTGAGGCCGACCGCTTCAGCGACAGCTCCGGCCACCGCCGCCATCGGCCCGACCCCGGCAACCTCGGCCGCCGTCATCATCCTTTTAGCCGGCACTGGCGCCAGGGGATAATCGGAGGCCGGAACCGGAACCAGGCTCTGGCTCCATTCGGGATTGCCCGCAACAAAATTCTCAAGCTGGCTGCGACAACGCAACAGACTCTCGTATGCCTTTTCCTCGAGTCCGGGCGCTGAAACATTGACCCAAAGATCGCTCTCTCCGATTCGAGTTTCAAAGACATAACCGGAAACTTCCGGACTCCGACGATAACGTCGTTGCCGATAACTTGCAGGCGAAAAGTTGTGTCCCTCTTCTGACATAACCATATAACCTTGTCAAGTATAATGTTTTGTCAGAAACAAAAAAGCCGGGTTTTTCACCCGGCAAAAAGTCCACCATCCGGGGGAATCTGCAACCATCTTGCAGGACGTTTTCCTGATCCGGATAACGAACTTGCAGAACAAGTAAAAGTCCTTGATAAGAACATTTATCCGCAGATATCCAGAAAACCGCATCAAGGTTGCGGAAATAAATTGTCCCCGCCTTACCGACAAACTCGTCAGGGCACATCCATCCGGGTCAGGCGGGTGGCGTAGCGTTTGAGCCGGCTCAAAGCCTCCTTGACGTGATGCCGGTCAAGGCCGCCAATCGCCACCAGAGTCCGCCCCCCGTTTTTGACCACCAGCAGGACAATATCCTCAAACCGTCGCTCCTGGGGACAGATTTCCACCACAAGAGGTTCCTTGAATTCCAGACAGTCTTCCGGGTATTCGCGATAGAGCATGGCGGCCTGCTCCACCAGGCTCAGCACATCCCGACCGGAACCTGCCAGGATGAACACCGAACCGACTTTGTCGGGATCGTCTGAAAAGATTCCCCGGTTGCAACAGACCAGGGTCTCAGCCGTCTCCCGCCGGCCGGCAAAACTGATTTTGACTGTTTCCGCAACCACCATCAGCGCACCTCTTCGCTTTCGGCCGACATGACCAGGAAACCCGAAATCACTCTTCCAGGACCTCGTACTCGACCTCAAGTTTGGGATTGGGTCCATACTGGTTGTCCCCCGGCTCGCTGTCGAGGACGAAGAAGTAGATCAGGACCAGGGCTCCCAGGAAGGGAATCAACCCGATCAGCATCCACCAGCCGCTGCGCCCGGTATCGTGCAGGCGCCGGACCGAAACCGCGAGACTGGGAATGAAGACCGCCAGGCCGTAAATGCTCTCCAGGGTACCGAAACTGAGAGCGGCAAGAACGAAAGTGATGATAATGTTGACCAGGGTAAACATCCAATACTCCTGGCGCCGGGCCCGACCTTCGAAAACCGCGTATTTTTTCAGTACTTCAATATACCATTTCATCGTATTTCCTCAATCCTCCTAAAAAACAGTTGAACACTGGCTCTGGATCTCCCATAATCCAGCAAAAAATCTATGCTTACCTCGATCAATCACCGGCAAAACCATACAGCAATCGAATCTCTTCCGCCCACAGACCGGCATCGATGGTCTCAAGTATCAGCGGTATATCATCAAAACGAGGATCCCGCATCAATCTTTTGAAAGGTTCCAGGCCAAGATTGCCCTTGCCGATACTGTGATGCCGGTCGACCCGGCTGGCGAAATCGCTTTTAGCGTCATTGAGGTGCATCCCCTTAAGCTTCGGAAAACCGACAATCGCATCAAACTGACGGAACGTTTCGGCGAATCCTTCCTCGCTGCGCAACTCGTAACCAGCAGCGAAAAGGTGGCAGGTATCAAGGCAGACCCCCACCCTGTCATCTTCATCAACAAGTTCAATAATGCGACTTAAATGTTCGAAACGATGGCCCAGATTACTCCCTTGGCCGGCGGTATTCTCGATTACCGCGACCACCGATTCGGTTCGGTTCAGGGCTTCATTGATCGCTTCGGCCACCAGTTTCAGGCCCTCTTCATCGCAGATTTTTTTCAGGGTGCTGCCGGGATGGAAATTGAGCATCTTCAGCCCCAGCTGCTGGCAACGGATGAATTCATCGACAAAGGCGTCGACCGATTTACGGCGTTTGTCGGCCTCCGGGTGAGCCACGTTGATCAGGTAGCTGTCATGGGGCAGGATATGCTCGAAACGGAAACCGCACTTTACGACATTGGCCCGAAAAGCAACGATCTCCTTTTCAGCCAGAGGTTTCGCCCGCCACTGGCGTTGGTTCTTGGTGAAAAGGGCAAAAGCCCGGGCCCCGATCTCCCGGGCCCGTAGCGGGGCCTGGGCCACTCCGCCCGCGGCGCTGACATGGGCTCCGATATATTTCATCTTCGGATCTTCTC
>JAADEO010000108.1 GCA_013153415.1 Deltaproteobacteria bacterium | reverse complement strand
GCCGATTTTTTATCGCCTGGGTGAGGGGGTGACCGGTAGGGTGGTGGCCACCGGCCGCCCGGTGGCTATTCCCCGGCTCGACCAGGAACCGCTCTTTCTCGATCGTTCCGGGGCCCGACGTAAAATCGACCGCTCGACCCTGGCGTTTCTCTGCGTGCCGATAAAATTCGCCGGTCAGACGGTCGGAGCCCTGTCGGTCGATCGTGCCGCCAAAGGTGCGGACCTGGCCGGGGAACTGGCTTTTCTCGAGGTTGTCGCCAATTTACTGGCGCCCCGGGTGCATGCCCGCCGGGTCCAGGAGGAGAATACCCGTCTGAAGGAGGCGATCGGTCGCCACGGGCCGATGGGTACCGTGGTCGGCAACGCCAATTCGATGCGGCGGGTGGCGGAACAGATCAACCAGGTGGCCCAGACCATGACCACGGTGCTGATTACCGGGGAGACCGGCACCGGCAAGGGACTGGTGGCCAGTGAGATCCATTATCGCAGTCCCCGGCGTGACAAGCCGATGATCCGGCTCGATTGCGGCGCCATCCCCGAGAACCTGGTCGAAAGTGAGATCTTCGGTCACGTTCGTGGAGCTTTCACCGGGGCGATCGAAAACCGGATCGGCAAGTTCGAATTGGCCAAGGGGGGCACGATCTTTCTCGATGAGATCGGCGAACTGCCGCTGGCCTCCCAAGTCAAATTGCTGCGGGTCTTGGAGGAACGGGAGTTCGAGCGGGTCGGCGGCGGCAAGACCATCAAGACTGATGCCCGCGTCATAATTGCCACCAACCGTGATCTCGAAAAGGAGGTGGCGGCCGGTCGTTTCCGTTCCGATCTCTATTACCGGTTGAGCGTGTTTCCGATTCACCTGCCGCCTCTGCGGGAGCGGGGCGCCGATATCATCCTTTTGGCCGACTATTTCGTCCAGAAGCTGGGAGAGAAGATGGGGTGCCGGATAACCCGGATCGACTCCTCGGCCCTCGATATGCTGATCTCCTATCACTGGCCCGGCAATGTTCGGGAGTTGCAGAACTGTCTCGAACGGGCCATCGTCCTGGCCACCGATGGTATCATTCATGGCTACCACCTGCCGCCGTCGTTGCAGATGGCCGCCAATGGCGATGAAGGCGAAGTCGCCGGCGAGGGTGGAGCTGATTTCCAGACTATGGTCAAATCCTACGAGACCACCCTGATCGTCGAGGCTCTGAAGAAGACCCGCGGCAACCAGACCAGGGCGGCCAAGTTGCTGGGGACCACCAAACGGGTTATCCAGTACAAGATCGCCAGCTACGGGATCAATTACAGGAAATACAGCGGCGTAAAGGTCTGATGGGCTATTATCGGATATTTGTTCTCCTGCTTTTCTGCTCCAGCCTGGTTACCCTGGGACTGTCGCTCTATGCCTTTCGTTACCGGCGTAAGCCGGTGGCTTTGGCCTTTGCCGGCTTTACCCTGGCGATGACGGTTTTCTCTTTGAGTTCGGTGCTCTCGGCCTTGAGTCCGACTGTGGAACTGGCCGAGTTCTGGATGAACAAGGTGCGTTTTATCGGGGTCGATTACGTTCCGGTCTTTTTTCTGGTTTTTGTCCTCCTGTTCGAGTCGCGCTACGAGTACGTCACCCCGGGTAAACTCCTGCTGTTTTTCAGTTTCCCGATTGTCGATCTGCTTCTGATCTTCAGCAACCGTTTCCACCCTCTATTTATTCGCTCGGTTACCTTTAAACAGGTGGAGGGGCTGTTTTATCGTGCCAGCTGGGTGCCGGGACCCTGGTTCTGGGTGCATACGGTTTATGCTTACACCCTGTTATTGATCGGTTTTTCGATTCTCGGCTGGGTAGTCTGGCGGCGGTCTTCACCTTATCGGGAACAGGCCGTGTTATTGCTGGCCGGTGCGATTCTGCCGATGTTCGCCAATGTTGTCGTCACCCTGCGTTTGAATGGCGGTGCTGCCCTCGATTTCACCTCTTTCGGTTTTACGGTTACCGGTCTGGTCTATGTTTTCGCCCTGCACCGTTACCGGCTGCTCGATCTTGTGCCGGTGGCCCGGGACATGGTCGTGGAATGTATCGATGATGCGGTAATTGTCGTCGATCTCCAGGGTCGGATCGTCGATGCCAATCCTGCGGCGGAAAATTTTCTCGAGCGGCCGCGCAGTGAGGTGGTCGGTACCTGGTTGAAGGATTATCTGCCGGTCGATTATGATTTGGTCGGGATGCTGCAGGACAGTGAACACCGCCAGATAGAGATCGAATTCAGGATGCGGGACGATCGTGAAGCGATATTTGATCTGCGGGTTTCGCGGCTGTCGCTGCGTGACGGGGCCTGGGTCGGTATTCTGCTGGTGGCCCGGGATGTCACGGAGCGGGTGGCCATGGTCGATGATAGGGAACGCATGATCATCGAACTGGAGGCGGCCAAGGCGGAATTGATGCGCCAGGTCAAGTACGATTTCCTGACCGGGGTCTACAGTCGGCGTTTCTTCCTCGAACTGGCGGAGAAGGAGCTTGTCAGGGCCTTGCGTTACCGGCGGCCGCTCTCTTTGGTGATGGTCGATATCGATCATTTCAAACGGGTCAACGATACCTATGGCCACGCCTGCGGCGACCGCATCCTGGTCGAGGTGGCCAAAGGAATAAAACAGGAATTGCGGACCGTGGATATCCTGGCCCGTTTCGGGGGCGAGGAGTTCGTTATCCTTCTGCCCGAGACCGACCTCTGGCAGGCGCGCCAGGTGGCTGAGAAGATCCGGGCCAAGATCGCCGGAATGAGTTTTCTGGCTCCCGACAATGAGACGGAAATTCCGGTTACCATCAGTCTTGGATTGACAGCTCTGGACGGCAAGGTCGCGGGTCTCGATGATTTGATACGTCTGGCGGATCAGGCCATGTATGCCGCCAAGGCGGACGGCCGGGATTGTTTGCGGGAGAAGATCCCGGCTTAAAATAAAAAGGTTCAAAAATGTATCATTCTTTGCTTGTGGGAGCTACAAAAATGTACTGATTTTTTCAACTTATTGAATATACGGCTTTTTTTCTGGATTTCACACGGCAGACTAATTTTACGTCAGCCCGGAAATGAAAAAGCGGCACAATTTTGTGTCGCTTTTTGTTTTTTTAGGAGGGGTGGCTGCAGATTTTCATTCGCCATTTTGGTGCAAATCATTGAAAATAAAGGGTAAAAATATTTTTATTTGGCTGTGGCACATACCCTGCATTTTAGCAATTCAGCTTCAGTGGTTGATGCCGACTGGAGAAAGAACGTTCTTTCCCGCTGACAATTTCATCTTAAGGAGTAGATATGAACTGCAATATAGAAAGCCGGCGGCGGAGCCGGTTGTATCCAGTAATAGCCGGGGTCGGAGCCGGATTTTTGAGTCTTTTATTCGCATCGGGCAGTCTTTGTGCCGCGGAGACGGCCCAGGTCGCGGTCGATACCGGTACTACCGCCTGGATGCTGACTTCAACCGCACTCGTTCTCCTGATGGTGCCGGGATTGGCGATGTTTTACGGTGGCCTGGTGCGGACCAAGAACGTCCTGGGAACCATGATGCACAGTTTTGCGGCGATGGGTATTATCGGTGTTCTCTGGGTGGTGCTCGGGTATTCGATGGCCTTCGGCAAGAATGTTTTCGGGGGTTGGTGTGGTTGGAACCCGGATTACTTCTTCCTCAAAGGAATCGATACGGTCATCACCAGTGCCGGGATCCCCGAGTATGTCTTCGCCATGTTCCAGGGCAAATTCGCGATCATCACTCCGGCCCTGATCGCCGGGGCTTTCGCGGAGCGGGTCAGTTTCCGTGGCTATTGCCTCTATATCGCTCTCTGGAGCATATTCGTCTACAACCCCCTGTGTCACTGGGTCTGGGCCGAGGGCGGCTGGATTTTCAATCTCGGGGCCTCCGGAGCCATCGATTTCGCCGGTGGTACGGTTGTTCATATTTCGGCCGGGATCAGCGGCCTGGTCGCCGCCCTATATCTCGGTTCCCGTCGTGATTATCCCAGTACCGCCATGCACCCCAACAACCTGGTCATGACCCTGATGGGAGCCGGACTGCTCTGGGTCGGCTGGTTCGGTTTCAATGCCGGCAGCGCCGTTTCCAGCGGCCTGGCCACGGCCCAGGCCCTGACCGCGACCCAGGTGGCCGCCGCCGCCGGGGCTACGGCCTGGCTGATCATCGAAGCCATTCATCTCGGTAAGGCTACGACCCTGGGGATTGTTTCCGGTATCCTGGCCGGTCTCGTGGTCATCACTCCGGCCGCCGGCGTGGTCAAACCGGCCGGTGCCATCGCCCTCGGTATGAGCGCCTCCCTGGTTTGCTATCTTGGTCTCTTCATCAAGGAAAAACTCGGTTACGACGACAGTCTCGATGCCTTCGGTATTCACGGTGTCGCCGGAATTTTCGGAGCTCTGGCCCTGGTGCTTTTTATCCGTCAGGGTTGGTGGCAGGAGGCCGCGTCGGCCGCCGGTGGCCACTGGAGCCTGTTGCAGCAGTTCGTCGTCCAGTTCAAAGCCGTGGCCGCCACCATCGTCTACTCGGTCGTGGTCAGTGGGCTGATCGTTATCGTGGTCGAAAAAACCGTCGGTTTCCGGATGAAGGAAAGCGCGGAGAAATCGGGAATGGACCACACCCTGCACGGTGAACACGGCTACGGACTGATCAACCTCAATTAGTAGTGGAAATTACCCCCGGCAGCACGGGGAAAGGAGATAAAAATGCAGCTTATTACCGCGATTATCCAGCCTGATAAACTGGATGATGTTCGAGAGGAACTGGTGGCCGCCGGGATCACCCGGATCACCACCAGCCGGGTTACCGGCCACGGCCAGCATCAGGATCATCTCGACAGTGAACGCCTCTACCGGGGCCAGAAGGTCATGCCCAACCTGATTCCCAAGGTCCGGATCGATATCGCCTGCAACGACGAGTTCGTCGATATCGCTATCGATGCCATCCTGCGTTCGGCCAAACACGGTGAGGGGCGGATTGGTGACGGCAAGATCTTTGTTACCGATATCAAGCGCTGTATCCGGATCCGCACCGAGGAGAGCGGTTGCGAAGCGATCTAGGAACTACTTCGTAAAATGAGGTGCGCCCGCGAGGGCCAAGAATGAAAGAGTAGGGCATACATCGGAGTATGTCTCTGAAATGGAGTTTTTTATTGGGTGCCATGAAGCAGACCGGTCGCACCGGTCCGCTTCATGGTGCCTTTTGGGGTTTTAATCTTTTAATTTTTATGTCAAGGAGGAGAGTTGTAAAGTGGACAGTGTAAGTTATCAAACCCTGTGCCAGTGTTCGGATGTGCTTTTTCTGTTGCTCGGGGCGGTCATGATCTTTTCGATGCATGCCGGCTTCGCCTTTCTCGAGGTTGGTTCGGTCCGGCATCAGAGCCAGGTCAACGCCCTGAACAAGATCATCTTCGAATGGGCGGTTTCGACCGTGGTCTATTTCACCATCGGTTTTCCCATCGCCTATGGAATCAAGGATTTCACTTTCTGGCAGGGAGCCAATCAGCTGGCGTCCGGCACCGGGCAGGTGACCATGGTCAAGTTTTTTCTGCTGCTCGGTTTTGCCGCCTGTATCCCGGCGATCATTTCTGGCGGCGTGGCGGAACGCTCCAAATTCTGGACCAACACCCTGGCCGGTGCCATCCTGGTAGGTCTGGCCTATCCTTTGTTCGAGGCCATGGTCTGGGGCCAGTTGCCGGTGTTCGGGGAAAACTCCTGGTTGTCGAGCTGGGCCGGGTTGCCGTTTCATGATTATGCCGGTTCGGTCGTGGTTCACTCTCTTGGCGGCTGGTTCGCCCTGCCGGCGGTGCTGCTTTTAGGCCCCCGGATGAAACGTTACAATTTCTATGGCGACAGTTCGCCGATCAAGGTCAGCAGCATTCCCTTTCTGGCCCTGGGCAGCTGGATTCTTTGCGTCGGCTGGTTCGGTTTCAACGTCATGAGCGCCGGCCATCTCAACGCCATCTCCTCGCTGGTCGCCATCAACTCCCTGATGGCCATGGTCGGTGGCATCCTTTCCGGCATGCTGCTGTCGAAAAATGACGCCGGTTTCACCCACAACGGTGCTCTGGCCGGTCTTGTCGCAGTTTGTGCCGGTAGTGACCTTTATCATCCGGTCGGAGCTCTCGCGGTCGGCGCCATCGCCGGGGCGATTTTCGTTTATGGCTACCAGTGGGTGACCGAGCACCTCAAGATCGATGACGTGCTCGGAGTCTGGCCTCTGCACGGTCTTTGCGGTTCCTGGGGCGGCATCGCCGCCGGGATCTTCGGGCTCGAGGTCATGGGCGGCCGTGGCGGCGTATCCATCGTTTCCCAACTGGTCGGCACCGGTTCGGCGATCCTTTACGCTTTCGTGGTCAGCGCTCTGGTCTACGGAGTCCTGAAAATGACGGTCGGTATCCGTCTTTCGCCCCAGGAAGAGATGTTGGGGCCGGATCTGGCCATTCACCATGTCGAAGCCCGGCCGGAAGAAGCTTTATAGGACTGTTTTTTATTGCATATAAGAGGAGACCTGTACAATGAAAATGGTAGAAGCGATTATTCAGCCGGACAAACTGCCGGCAGTGAAACAGCATCTGCGGGATTCCGGTATCACCAAGATGACGGTTTTCCGGGTCAAGGGGTGCGGTCAGCAGATGGGCTACACCGAGTCCTACCGGGGGCGGACCTATGAAGTCAACCTTCTGCCCAAGGTATGTATTCGGATTGCAGTCAATGATGAATTTGTGCAGAAGACGGTCGATGCGATCATCGAGGCGGCTCGCAGCGGCACCATCGGTGACGGCAAGATCTTTGTCACCCCGCTGGAACAGTGCATCCGGATCAGGACCGGCGAAACCGGAGCCGAAGCCATCGGTTGACCGGAAAAAATCGGTCCCGGACTTGATTATTTTGTCGGTATGTGCTTAAAGGCGGAGGCTTGGCAGAAAATGCCGGATGTCGCCGCCGGGCGTTAATTTTTTCAAAAAAAGGAGTAGAAGAATGACCAGAGAAGAGATTTTGAAGATTGTTGCGGAGGAGAATGTTCGTTTTTTCCGCCTCCAGTTCGTCGACATTTTCGGTATCATGAAAAATGTCGCCATTCCTTTGAGTCAGCTCGAAAAAGCCCTGGACGGCAAGATCATGTTCGATGGCTCCTCGATCGAGGGTTTCGCCCGGATCCAGGAATCGGATATGTATCTGATCCCCGATTACGATACCTTCTGCGTTATGCCCTGGCGTGACAAGCAGGGTGTCGGCACCGCCCGCATCATCTGCGATGTCTACAAGAGCGACGGCACCCCGTTTGCCGGTTGCCCCCGGGTCA
>JAADEO010000232.1 GCA_013153415.1 Deltaproteobacteria bacterium | reverse complement strand
ACCACTGCCGATAGCAAGGGTCTCCGGCCACGGGAATCTTAACGGCCACCTGACGGCAATGCGCTACGCCGACTGGGCCCTGGGCGAATTCTTCGACCGGGTCCGGGCTTCAAGCTACTACAATGACACTCTTTTCGTCCTTGTCGGCGACCACGGCTTCTGCCTGCAGCCACAGCTTACCGAAATCGACCTGCTGCGCTTTCACATACCGCTGCTGTTTCTGGGAAAGGGACTCCAGGAACAATTCGGCGCCCGGCACTCAACCGTCGCCACCCAGGTTGATATCGTTCCCACCATCATGGGTCTGCTGGGCGAACCCTTCACGCATCAATGCTGGGGGCGTAATCTTTTCCGCCTCGAAGCCCGCGACCCCGGTTTTGGCATCATCAAGCCTTCGGGCTCCGATCCCACTGTGGCCATGCTGCGAGGCAATAAGATCCTGGTAAATCCTCCCGCCGGCGGTGATGTGCACCTTTATCAATACACCCTTTATCCCAAAGCGGAAATCGCGACCGCAAACGACCCGGCTCTGCTCGAGGAGATGACCACCCTCTCCGGGGCCTACATCCAGACGGCGATGAACGCTCTGGTCAACAACCGGACCGGCATCTGAGAGCAATTTAGAGACCGATGAATACAGCCTTTCGCCTCCCGGTTTCACCTTCCGGCCGTTTGAAAAAGATCGCGACCACTCCGGGAGGAGTTGCCCTGGGAGCGGCCCTGCTTCTGGCCACAATCTATAACCTGCCCTTCTGGAAACGACTTTTTGCTCTCAAAGAGACGGAGATCGGAAACCATCCTGGCTTCCTCTTCGCGGTTCTGGTCCTGCTGACCGCCATCTTTTTCTGTTTTTTCGTCCTCTGCAGCTACCGAAGCATCCTCAAAACGGTGCTAATCGTCAGCTTCATCCTGGCCGCCATAATTTTCTACTTCTGCTACCATTATGGCGTCGTCATCGATTACAGCATGATCAACAACATCATGGAGACCGATTTCCACGAAGCCAAGGAGCTCCTGAGTCCAGCCCTGTTCCTTCACCTGGCCCTGTTCGCCGGACTGCCGGCCGCCATCATCATCAAGCTGCCGCTCCGGTGGAAACCATCCCGGCGCCAGAGTCTGACCAATCTGGCCCTAATCACCAGCGCCCTGGTTGTCAGTGGGGCGACCATCTACGGCAATTACCAGGCTTTCGCCCTGGTCGGTCGGCAGCACCGCGACCTGAGGATGTATATCAATCCCACCTACGCCATCTACTCGCTCAATAAATATTATCGCATCCGACACACCACCGTGACAGCCATCAAACCGATCGCCACCGACGCCACTCTGGAAACGAACCGGAAACACAGGACGCTGGGGATCTTCGTTGTCGGCGAATCGGCCCGGGCCGCCAACTTCGCCCTCAACGGCTACCGACGTCCGACCAACCCGGAACTGGCCCGCAGAACGGTAATCAGTTTCACCCGGGCCTATGCCAGCGCCACTTCGACCGCCGAAGCCCTCCCCTGCATGTTCTCCCATCTGACCCGGGCTCGCTATTCGCCTCGCAAAGCCGCCGGTTACGAGAACATTCTCGATCTGCTCCAGCGTCTCGGGGTAAGCGTTCTCTGGCGCGACAACAACTCCAGTTCCAAAGGGGTCGCGACCCGGGTCGCGTACGAGAAACTGAAACCCTCCATGATCCCGGAAAAAGACAGGGCCGAACTGACGGGCACCAGCGAGATCTTCGATGAGGCTCTGCTCTGCAACCTGCAGGAATTTATCGATCGGACCCGAAATCGCGATCTCCTGATCATCCTCCACCAGAAGGGCAGCCATGGGCCGGCCTACTACCAGCGCCATCCCCCGCGATTCTCCCGGTTCAACCCGGAATACCAGGGCGCGACCGTCGAAGAGAGCACTCGCCGACAGCTGGTCAACGCCTACGACAACACGATTCTCTACACCGACCATTTCCTGGCCCGGACCATAGAGTTCCTCAAGAAAAACAGCGAGTCTTTCGACACCTTTCTTTTCTACATGTCGGACCACGGTGAATCGCTGGGTGAAAAAGGAATCTACCTGCACGGTCTGCCCTATTTCATGGCCCCGGACGAACAGCTCCATATCGGGGCCCTGCTCTGGTTTTCATCCCGAACCGCCACCGACCTCGGTATCGACCCGGACAAGCTGCGACAACACCGTAAGCAACGGATCTCGCACGACTTCATCTTCCATACCCTGCTGCATCTCTACGGGGTGCGAACCCGGCTCTACGACCCGAGCCTGGACATTCTGCTTCTACCCTTCAGGAGAAAAACCCTGAGAAGTGAAAACCGACAGCACTCCGGCTAGACCGGCTCGCAATCAAATAAAACTTGGTTTACTTAAATTGCTAAAATTGATAGTTCTGGGTCCACAGAAAGGGACCCGGATCCAGCCACCCCCATACGATCGAACTCACAAACCATCTCCGCTGCCACCCCCTTTGGTCCAGGACTGCCTTGACCTTTAACCCGGGAGGCTGACTTCCCGATCGGAGAGAGAATCCGCAACTGACTTCACGGAGTTTTGCAATATGTTGAAAAAATTCTTCCGGCAGTGGCTGATCACCGCCCGGCCCCTGATTCTTTTCTACCTGCTCTTCCTGCTGCTGTTCGCCGTCGGCCGCCTGGTACTGGTGAGCCAGCATTACGCCGCCCTCAAGGCCAGTGGAGTGAATTTCTGGTGGGCTTTCGTGGTCGGGCTGCGCATGGATACGATCGCTCTCGGCATCATCCTGGCTCTGCCGACCCTGATTCTTTTCCTCTCCCCGCCGTTTTTCAGGCGCGCGGCTGAAATCATCATCGGACTCTACCTGCTCGCGGTCCTGATGCTGGCAGTCTATATGGAGATCGCGACTCCGCCTTTTGTTACTGAATTCGATGCCCGGCCCAACGAGATCTTCGTCAACTACCTGAAATACCCCCGCGAGGTGATCAGCACCATTCTCTCGACTCACCTGCTTTCGCTGGTCATGGCCCTGGTGAGCCTTGCCCTGATCGCCTGGTTCTATCGGCGCTGGTGGCGCAACAGCTCGCTTTTCACCCGGGCCCTGGCGGTCCCTTACGGCGTCCGCCTGCTCTTTTTCCTGCCCACCGCGCTGATCGTTTTCATCGGCATCCGCTCTTCTTTCGGTCACCGGCCGGCCAACCTCTCGGACGCCACTTTCTGCAACTCCCATATCGCCAACGAGCTGGCCAAAAACACCCTGCATAGCGTCGGATACTCAATTTATGCCAAACGGAAATTCAGTGTCGACACCAAGCTCTACGGCCGCATGAAAACCGCCGAAGCGATCGCCCGGACCCGGAAACTTCTCAGGCTCGAGGACCGAAACCTGATCAAACCTGAGAAATATCCCCTCCTGCGCCGGGAGAAAAGCCATTTTCCGGATCGAGCCAGGCCCCGCAAAAACCTGGTCATCATCATCGAGGAAAGCCTCGGGGCCCAGTTCGTCGCCGCCTGCGGCGGCGAACCCGGCATCACCCCCAACCTCAACCGCCTCTCCCGGGAGGGCATCCTTTTCACCCGGCTCTACGCCAGCGGCACCCGCAGCGTCCGCGGCATGGAAGCGATCGTCGGCGGTTTCCTGCCGATCCCCGGCACCAGCGTCCTCAAACGCAACCTTTCGCAGAAGGATTTTTTCTCCCTGGCCCAACTCCTGGGTCCCCGGGGCTACGACTGCAGCTTCATCTACGGCGGCGAGAAGCGTTTCGACAACATGGGCAGCTGGTACTACGGCAACGGTTTCAACCGGATCATCGACGAACCCGAGTTCGTCAACCCGATCTTTCACGGCATCTGGGGAGTCTGCGATGAGGACCTCGTGGTCCGGGCCGACGAGGAGTTCACAGCTCTGACCCGGCAGAAGAAGCCTTTCCTCTCGGTCCTTTTCACGACCACCAACCATACCCCCTTCGAATTCCCGCCGGGACGCATCGAACTCTTGCCCGGCATTCCCGCAGCCAGCGAAAAGAACGCGGTCAAATTCAACGACTACGCTCTGGGGAAATTCTTTGCCCTGGCCCGGGAACACGGCTATTACGACAATACCGTGTTCGTCATTGTCGCCGACCATAACGTTCGCGTCCGCAGCAGTCCCAACGGGGTCATGCCGGTCGAAAACTACCGCATCTTCGGCCTCATTCTGGGCGGCGGCATTAGTCCCCAACGTTACGGACGGGTAGCGACCCAGATGGATGTCACGGCCACCGCCATCGATCTTCTGGGAACCGACTTCATCCACCCGATCATCGGCCGTTCGATCTTCAGCCCCGGGAAAAAGGATTTCGCCCTGATGCAGTTCTACACCACCTACGGTTTCATGACTGAAGGCAAAATGGCGGTTTTCGAACCCAAGGCCGCACCCCGCACCTTCAGAGTCGACGGCGACGATCTGCTGCCCCTCGACCACGACCGGGAGCTGGAACGCGACGGCCTCGCTCTGCTGACCATCTCCTCCTACCTCTACCAGAACGGTCTGCATACCCTGCCCCCGGAACTGGCCCGGGGCGATTAGTACCTTACAGGTCATTTTCTGCACCAGAGAACAAGAAAAAAATCATTAATACTTTTTATGAGTTTCTTGATGTGCTACTAATGAAACTGGAACCGGAACCGTGACAAGATGAAAATTCTTCTGGTGGAAGATCACCCCGACCTGCTTGAGCAACTCGGGGAGTTACTCAAAGAGAAACGCTACCTGGTGGCCACCGCCAACCGGGGGGACCTGGCCCTGGAGATGCTCTTTGCCGAGAGTTTCGACCTGGTGATCCTCGATATCATGCTGCCGGGAATCGACGGCCTGGAGGTTCTCAGGGAGATGCGGCAGGGTCGGATTATGACCCCGGTTCTCCTGCTGACTGCAAAAAGCTCGGTCGATGACCGGGTTCAGGGACTCGATGCCGGAGCCGATGACTACCTCGCCAAGCCCTTCTCCCGGGCCGAACTTCTGGCCCGGATCCGGGCCCTGCTGCGCCGGCCGGGAAGAAAATGCGACACTCGTCTCTGTGCCGGGGATCTGTGCCTTGATACCGTCAGCCGCCAGGTGACCCTGGCCGGTGAAACCGTGGAACTGACCCCGAAAGAGTTTTCTCTGCTCGAGTTCCTGCTCTACAACCGGCCCCAGCCGGTTTCGCGAATTGTCCTGGCCGAACACGTCTGGGGCGACGACTTCGACCCCTTCACAATGTCCAACACGATCGATGTGCATATCAAAAATCTGCGGCGCAAGATCGACCGGGGAAAATCCGGCGAGTCTCTGATCAAGACGGTCCGCGGCATTGGTTTCACAATAGAAGAAGATTGCGGAGGAAAGTGATGAACCCGATATCTTGGTACAACAATCAGAAGATGTCACTCAAACTGAGCATCGGTTTCAGTTTGGTGGTAATTATCTTTCTCGTCGCCATCTGGCAGGGAAGCCAGGCGATAAGTTCGCTCCAGACCAGTTATGATCATCTTCTCAATGTCGTGGAGAGCAAGAAGAACCTGCTGCAGGAAATCAACATAAACCTGCTCAAGGCCAGCAATTTCGAAAAAGATTTTCTTAACCACAAGAAAATCTCCGACAGCGAGATGGTCAACAGACACCTGGAAAAGATCAGAAAACAATTGACCGTCCTCGAAAAAATCGAGAAGCAACAGCAGGACCAATCCGGACTGAAAACGGCCCAGGCCATTTCCAGAAGCATCGACCTCTACCAGGAAGCCTTCCAGAAGCTGGTCAAGGAAATGCAAGCCATGGGCCTGGATCACAAGTCCGGTATTCAAGGGCAGTTCGGACAGGTCATCCGCACCATCGAAGAGCACCTGGATCGCCTCGACGGCACCACCATGCAGCCCGAAGCGATCACGGCAATGCTGAAGCTCAGGCATCATGAAAAGGATTTCCTTCTGCGCGGCCGGGATACGTATGTGAAAAAGGTCGATGACCAGTTGGAGATGCTGAAAATGATGATTTCCCTGTTGGGAATCGCGGAGGATGAGAAAAAGCAGCTCACGGCCGACTGCGACCGGTATGGACGGCTATTCCACAAACTGGTGACCGCCAAAAAACAGATCGACAAGGCCGAACTGACTTTGGCCGAGGCCTCTAGCAAGGTGGAAAAACAGGTGGAACAGGGGATCACTCAAAGCGACGCCCAGTTGCGGGAAAGTGTGCGTAAAAACCGCCAGCATGGCCGGCGTATGGCCAACCTGACCCTGCTGATGGCCGGCATCGCCCTGCTTCTGGCTGTAGCCATCTCAATCCTGATCAGCCGGCTGATTGTCCTGCCCCTGCGTAAATGTGTCGATTTCGCCGGCCACATCGCCAGCGGGGATCTTTCCCGGCAACTGGATATCAGTCAACAGGATGAGATTGGTCATCTGGTCGCAGCCTTGAATGACATGAGCGGCCGGCTGAGCCAGCTCCTCCGGGAAATCAACAACGGCATCAACAACCAGGCCGATACCGCCAAGACCCTGACCCGGGTCGCGGACGAAGTAGCGACCGAATCGAGCAACACCGCTGAAAAAGCCAACACCGTGGCGGCCGCGGCTGAGGAAATGAGTGTCAACACCACAACCGTGGCCGCGGCCATGGAAGAAGCCACCACCAATGTTTCAACCATGTCAGCCGGCATCGAGGAGATGAGCACCACAATCAACGAAGTGGCTGAAAATACCCTCAAGGCCAGAGAGATCACCAACCGGGCGGTAGCCACTTCGCGGTCGGCTTCGAAAAAAATCGACATCCTGGGTCTGGCCGCCCAGGAGATCGGCAAAGTCACCGAAACCATCGATGCTATTTCGGCTCAAACCAATCTCCTGGCTCTCAACGCCACCATCGAAGCGGCCCGGGCCGGAGAAGCCGGAAAAGGCTTTTCCGTGGTTGCCAATGAAATCAAAGCCCTGGCCCAGCAGACCGCCCAGGCGACCGGAGAGATTGCCAAACGAATTGATGACATCCAGCAGGGAACCAGGGCGACCGTGGGTGAAATCAACCAGATCTCCGGCATCAACAATGAGATCGACAGCATTATCACAACCATTGCCGCCGCGATCGAGGAACAGTCGGCCACTTCCCGGGAGATCGCTGAGCATTCGGCCCAGGCGGCCCAGGGCTTGGCAGGGGTAAATGAAAATATGACCCAGACTTCCGAAACGGCCACCGCTATCGCCCAGGAGATCGCCGAGGTCGATCAGGCGGCCGGAACCATGACCCGGGCAAGCTTCAAAATCAAAGAGAGCTCTTCGGCCATGACGGATTCAGCCGAAAAACTGAAACAGATGATAGCTCGTTTTACAT
>JAADEO010000106.1 GCA_013153415.1 Deltaproteobacteria bacterium | reverse complement strand
GGGAGGAAAGTTTTGACCTCGATCGGGGTTTATGTTATGCCCGGAAACGAACATCAACTCCTATTTTAAACAGGAATTATCATGCTGCTGGGAATTGACATCGGCGGAACCCATACCGATGCCGTCATCATCGATGATGACGGCATCCGGGCCACGGCCAAGATCGAAACCGTCCACGACAATCTGGTGGCCTCGCTCGATGCCGTCCTCGAAAAGATCCTGCCTTCCGGAGCGGCCACCGCCATCCGCAAAATCAACCTGAGCACCACGCTGACCACCAACGCCATCGTTGAAAAAAAACTGGAAGAGGTCGGGGTCCTGGCGGTTTCCGGCCCCGGGCTGGCCGCATCCTGTTTCAACCGTGATCTCGGCGACCATGTCTACATCTTTTCCGGCTCCATCGACCATCGCGGCAACCTGCGTCAGCCCCTCGATGAAAAAGCCGTTCACGAGGCTCTCGCCCGCTGCCGGGAAAGTGGCGTCCGGGTATTTGCCGCAGTCAGCAAGTTCTCTACCCGCAATCCACATATCGAATTGACCCTGGCCGAAATGGCCGCGGACCAGAGCGATTTCACCACCCTCGGGCACCGGCTTTCGGGCCGCCTCAACTTTCCCCGGCGCCTGGCCACGGCCTACTACAATTCCGCGGTCTGGCGCCGTTACAACGCTTTCGCCGACGCCGTCAGCGAAAGTATCGCCCGCCATGACCTCGAAGCCCCGCTCAACATTCTCAAGGCCGACGGCGGCACCATCGATCTGGAACACTCCCGCACCCACCCGGTCCAGACCATTCTTTCGGGACCAGCTGCCAGTATCATGGGGATCACCGCCCTCTGTTCAATCCGTGAAGATGCCGTGATCCTCGATATCGGCGGCACCACCACTGATATTGCCATCTTCGCCGACGGAGCCCCGCTGCTGGAAAGAGACGGGGTCGCTTTCGGGGGAAGACCGACCCTGATCCGGGCCATCCGTACCCGCTCGATCGGCATCGGCGGTGACTCCCGGGTCAGACTCGATTCCCGGGGTGAAATCGCGATCGGCCCGGAACGTCTCGGACCGCCGCTGGCCCTCGGAGGACCGGCTCCGACCCTGATAGACGCCGCCAACGTGGCCGGGATCTCAGCTGTCGGAAACCCGGAAAAGTCCCACGCCGGTCTCAGCCACCTGGCCGGCCAAGCCGCAGTGCCGCAAACCGAATTAGCGGAAAACATCCTCAGGCTCGCCGCCGACCGGATACGACGTGAAAGCCTCGACCTGCTCGAAGAGATCAACCAGAAACCGGCCTACACGGTGGCCGAGATTCTCCATGCCCGCGAGATCAGACCGGAGAAACTCTACATCATGGGAGGGCCGGCCGCGATCCTGGCCTCCCGTCTCGGTGAAGTTTTCGCCCTGCCGACCGAGGTGCCTGACCATTTCGCTGTCGCCAATGCCGTCGGCGCCGCTCTGACCCGGACCACCATGGAGAGCGAACTGTTCGCCGACACCGGCCGAGGCAGCATGATAATTCCCAACCTCGGCATCGAGAGACGCATCGACTCGACCTATTCACTCAGTCAGGCCCGTCGGGACGGGGCCGGGGAATTGGCGAAATTTCTGGCCGCCAGCGGTCACCCCGGGATCAGCGCCGAAGATGTCGGAATTATTGAAGCTGAAGCCTTCAACATGGTGGATGACTACGCCTTCGGCAGCAAAACCATCCGGGTCAGTTGCCAGATTCGGCCCGGACTCGAAAAGCTCGACCAGCAGGGAGCCGCGATATCATGAAAAAAACCCGCCAGTTGGGAGTGATCTTCTTCCCGGCCTACGACTGGGCCATCAGCCCGACGCACCCGGAACGAGAGGAACGCCTGCTCTACACCCAGGACCAGCTTCGTGAAGAGGGCATCTTCGATCTGCCCAATATCAGCGAATTCAAACCCGAAATCGCCGCCAACGCCGATTTCGACCGAACACATTTCTGTTTCCCGGGGCCGGATGACGTAGTCACCGAATCGCACCGGATCGCTGCCGGCGGCGCCATCCGGGCGGCCCGGCTGGTCATGGAAAAGGAGGTCGACCGGGCCTTCGCCCTGGTCCGCCCTCCCGGCCATCACGCCATGAAGGTGGTCCACGGCAACCGGGGTTTCTGCAATGTCAACAACGAGGCCGTGATGATCGAGTTCATCCGCGAGCACTACGGTCCCAAACGGATCGCGATCGTCGATACCGACTGCCACCACGGCGACGGCACCCAGGACATCTACTGGCACGACCCCGAGGTCCTCTTCATTTCCCTGCACCAGGACGGCCGCACCCTCTATCCCGGTTCCGGTTTCACCGATGAACTCGGCGGTCCCACGGCCCGGGGCCGAACTATCAATATCCCTCTGCCGCCCAACACTTCGGACGAAGGTTTCCTCTACGTCATCGACCATCTGGTCAAACCGATTCTTGAGGATTTCAAGCCCGAGCTCATCATCAACTCGGCCGGCCAGGACAACCACTACGGCGACCCCATCACCAACATGAATTTCTCCGCTACCGGTTACGCCGAACTCAACCACCGCTTGAATCCCGACATCGCCGTTCTCGAGGGCGGTTACTCGATCCAGGGAGCCCTGCCCTACGTCAATCTGGGCATCGTCCTGGCCATGGCTGGTCTCGACTACTCGGCCGTGCGCGAACCCGACTACGATCCCGAGGCCCTGCGCCAGGATCCGCAGATCAGTGAATATATCAAGAAGCTCTGTGAACTGGTCCGCAAAAACTACTTCTCGCCTCCGCCTCTGAAGGTCAAGCCCAACCAGTACGACACCCGCTCGAAAATGGTCTACTACGACACCGACGGCATCAGCGACCAGCAGGTCGAACAGGTCATGGTTTGTCCCGACTGCGCCGGCATCCGCCACCTGATATCGAAAACCACCCGCAACGGTACCTGCATGGGCATCGAGATCCCTTTCCACGCCTGCCAGCGCTGCCGGGACGAGGGCTACCGTTTGCTCAACGAAGCCCGCCGCGATTTCAAGGGCCGGGCGGTCAAGTTCATCAACCGGCGGGATAAAGAGTATATCGCGCTCAACGAATTCGAATTGACACCGATGGGAAGGTATTATTTCTAAATGAAAATCCTGATTGCCGAAGACGAGCGGGTTTCCCGGCGGCTGCTGGAGAGCCGGCTGAAGAAATGGGGTTACGAGGTGACCACCGCCGAAGACGGGGCCGAGGCCTGGGAATATTTCCAGCAAGAGCACTATCCGATGGTCATCAGCGACTGGATGATGCCGAAGATGGACGGCCTCGAACTTTTGCGCCGGATTCGCGCCTATGACCGGCCCGGCTATGTCTACATGATTCTGCTGACCGCCCGCAGCGAAAAAGAGGATATTCTGGCGGGAATGGAGTCGGGGGCCGACGATTTCATCACCAAGCCCTTCGACAAGGATGAACTGATGGCCCGGCTCAAGGTCGGCATCCGGATCACCGATCTCGAACGGGACCTGGCCGAACGCAACCGGGAGCTGGAAAAAGTCAACGAGCGCATGCGCCGCGACCTCGAAGCCGCGGCACGCATCCAGCAGTCCCTGCTCCCGACCCAACTGCCGGAAGCGGAAGGCGTCGCTTTCGCCTGGAAATACGACCCCTGCGACGAATTGGCCGGCGATACCCTCAACATCTTCAACCTGGATGAGAAACACATCGGCCTCTACCTGCTCGATGTCAGCGGCCACGGTGTGCCGGCGGCCCTGCTCTCGGTCAACCTCTCCCGGATTCTGACGCCCAACCCGGGCCAGTCCGACCTGCTCAAGAGACCGTGCCCCGACCAGCCGGGCTACTGCCTGGTGCCCCCGGAAGAGGTCGCCAACCAGCTCAACCAGCGTTTTCCTTTAGACAGCAACACGGAGCAGTATTTCACCATCCAGTACGCCCAGCTCGACATCGAGCAGAAGCTCCTTACCTACATCTCGGCCGGCCATCCGCCGATGATTCATTTAAAGGCCGACGGCAGCGCCGAATCCCTCCAGGTGCGCAGTCTGCCGATCGGCTTTCTGGTCGACGTCGACAAGGTCTACGACGAGGAAGAACTTTCACTCCAGCCGGGTGAACGTCTCTATTTCTACTCCGACGGCATCATCGAGGCCGCCGACCCGCAAAATGAACAGTTCGGGGTAGAACGGCTTAAAGAGTGTCTCAACCAGGCCCGGACCCTGCCCCTGGCGGAGAGTCTCGAAGAGGTCTGCCACAAGCTCGAAATCTGGACCGCGGGCCGGGGCTGCAACGATGATGTCTCCCTGCTGGCCCTGGAAATTCAGTGAGGCTCTTTCTCCGAATTTTTTCATTTTTCCACCCTTGACAACCGCAAATACCGTACCTATCCTTGGTTTGAAAGCAAAAAAGGTCGGCGGCAAAGCCGAGCCGGCCAGAAAATATCATTAAGAATCAAGGAGGTAGAGACTATGGCTATTGTAAAATGGACACCGAATCGGGCTTGGGCTCCGTTCCAGGATCTGTTGACTATTCAGGATCGCATCAATACTCTTTTCGAGGATACTTTAGGGCTCAAAGATGATCAGAGCCTGGCCACCACCACCTGGCGGCCGCTGGTCGACATCTTTGAAGATGAACAGGCCATCACCATCAAGGCGGAACTGCCGGAAATGGACGAGAAGGATATCCAGATCGACCTTGACAACAACATGTTGACGATCAAGGGCGAGCGCAAACTCGAGAAGGAAGAGAAGAAAGAGAGCTACCATCGGGTGGAACGTTTCTACGGCAGTTTCCAGCGTTCCTTCGAGCTGCCGGTAACCGTCGATCGCGAGAAGATCTCCGCATCTTACGACAAGGGTGTATTGAAAGTCATCCTGCCCAAGAAAGAGGAGAACAAACCGAAAAAGGTTCAGATCGAAGTCAAGTAACCGGCAACCTGTTTCACCACCACCATGCAGAATCCAAAAAGCCGGCCGCACGGAGTTATTTTCCGGGCGGCCGGCTTTTTTTATGACGATTTACCTGCGTATACAACCCGTTTTCGCGTAACTTTCGATTTCTTACGAAGCCATCAACTTCTTGACAAGCATGGGTGGATCATAATAAGGTTCGCCAAAACCGAAACAACCAATCACAATCAGGAGATCACGACATGGTCCGGACTGAAATCACCCTCTTTTTGAAAAACGTACCCGGCGAACTCGCCCGTCTGACGGAACTCTTCGCCAGCCATCAGATCAACATCGACGCCATCACCATTCAGGATGCCACCAGCTATGTCGAAGAGCTGTTCAAGGCCCGCGGCAAAACCCTCAAACGGCACGCTACCGCCGCCAGCTACGGCATGATTCAGAAGGATTCGGAGGAGTTCGCCCTGGTCCGCCTGCTGACCGACAACACCGACAAGAGCCTCGACCTGCTGACCGAGGCCGATTACCTCTACGATATCACCCCGGTGATGGCGATCGAACTCGACAACCAACCCGGCACCCTGGCCGCCACGGCCCGCAAGATCGGTGACGCCGGTATCAATATCCATTACGTCTACGGCTCGGTTCCCCCGGCTGAGGGCAAAACCCTTTTCGTCTTCTGCCCCGAAGATATCGATCTCGCGGCCAAGGTTTTCAAAAACGCCTAATGCGGGGATGAGTCCCGCAACCCAAACGGGCTTTCTCAAATAGGTTTTTTCGATGGTCACATATAAGTAAACCTTATCAGAACCTATTCTGGTTTTCCAAACCAGAATAGGTTCTGATAGGTACTAAAAAACAATGCCGGAAAGATCCTCTTCGATGCGGGTCGCGACAAACTGGCGGCGCAACTCCTCCCGAGCCAGCCACTGGCCCTCGGCCACGGCGACAACTTCCGTGAAACCAGCTTTTGTACGGCGGTAAATCACTCCGTACGGGTAGTAGAACATCCGCTCTCCCCGGCCCCGAACCCGGGGTTGGGGGGAGATGCCAAGCAGTTCATCGCCAATCTCCGGCAAAAAATTTATTCTGAGCCGAAAACGCACCGTAAAACCGTAAAGGTCGCCGGCCAGAACACCGCTCCAGCCGCACAGCTCATCCAACAGAGCGGCCAGAACACCGGGATGGAGCCGCCCTTCAGCCTGCTGAAAATTGGCCGCAAGCCCTCTATCCCGGTCCCGCTGATCCCCGAAACGAACCATCACCACCACCGGCTCGACTCCCGTGCCACTGCGGAAAAAACGCCGCTCGAGTCCCGGTCGCCGGCGTTTGCGACCACAAACAAAGCAATTGTCGTAAACCTCCAGAGGTTGGTGCGCCGTGGCCGGATCAAACAGGCTGTCAATTGGCGGCAGCTCGAAATCCACCCCGAAAGCTGACTCTTGCGTTTTGAGTTCGGCCTGCAGGTAGATCTTTTCCGTATGCAGACGGCGCATGCTCAAATCAAACCTTCCCATCTCTTTCGGTCGGGCTTCGAGCAGCATCTTTTCCCCGATCCTGACAGTGTCGCCAAAACGCCAGGATGTCGCCAGGGGATAAGCGAGATTGGCGCCGGTTTTGTATTGTCCGGCGTAATCGGCCAGATCCAGCAACGCCGTCATCGCCACCCCGCCGTGCGGAATCCCCTGCCAGCCTTCGTGCTGGGAAGCAAAATTCATGATTACGGAAACCGTATCTCCGTTTTCTGCCGGCAACGCCTCAAACCACGATGGCTCGCGACAGACGAAACAGGCTTCGTGACCAGTTATCGACATGATTTTTTCCTACCTGTCAAAATGGGATTCGGTGCTGTCGGCAACAGAGATTGAAATCCCTTGACAGACGCCCCGATTTAGCATAATACAAACTGGACTTAAAAAGTATTATTTCCAATATGCACCGTTGATATTCAGCAAAATGCTGAGATGGAGGTAGAAGGATGTTTTTTCAACAGTTCAAAGTGGAAGGTCTCGGTTGTCTCTCATACATGATCGGCTGCCCGCTGGACGGCCGGGCCATCGTGGTCGATCCCAAGCGGGATATCGACGAGTATCTGCAGATCGCCCGCATCAACAAGATGAAGATTACCGGCATCATCGAAACCCACGTCCACGCCGACCATGTCTCCGGGGCCGCTGAACTCAGTTACCAGACCGGAGCTCCGATTCACCTCGGAGCCGGTTCACCGGTCGAGTACAAGTACATGCCGCTCAATGACGGCGACGAGATGGTTATCGGCAATGCCCGGATCAGGGTGCTTGCCACTCCGGGACATACTCCCAATTCGATTTCGCTGGCGATTACCGATCTCTCCCGGGGTGACTTCGTGGAAATGCTTCTGACCGGCGACCTGTTGTTCGTCGGCAGCATCGGCCGGCCCGATCTTGCCGGCGGCGAACTGCTGGAAGAACAGATCCACAACGCCTACCACAGTCTCAATGTCAAACTGGCCGATTTCCCCGATTACGTCGAGGTCTATCCGGCCCACGGAGCCGGTTCCCTCTGCGGTGCCGGAATCAGCGCCAAACCCTCTTCAACCCTGGGTTTCGAACGCAAAACCAATCCCTTTCTCAAGCTCGATTTCGACGCCTTCCGGGCCGAACTGACCAAAACCACCCCGCATCGGCCGATCAACTTCACCCATATCATCAACACCAATATCCGGGGTGCCAGACTGCTCAAGGAACTGCCGCAGATCAGCGAGTACAAACCGACCACCTGCAAACAGTTTCTCAATGAAAACCGGGACCGCAAGCTGATCGACCTGCGGGAAGCTACCGCTTTCGGTGGAGCCCATATCCCCGGCAGTCTCAATATCGGCCTGGCCCCCAATTCGGCCACCTGGATCGGCAACGTCGTCGAACCGGAAAGCGAACTTCTCCTGTTGGGCAACAACCGTCAGGAGATCGACAGCGCCGCCACCATGTTCCGCCGGGTCGGCTATGACCAGATCAAAGGCTGCATCATCGGTCTGAGCAGCTGGATCCTGGAGGCCGAAGAGACCGGTTTCCTCCCCCAGATAACGGTACATTCGCTCCACCACGTTATCAACAAGTACAGCAACCATCTGGTTCTTGATGTCCGCAACCAGCAGGAATGGGAAAGCGGCCATATCGCCGGCGCCGAGCATTTGCCGCTGCCGGAACTCATCAACCAGGGCTTCAGCCGGGATCTCGAACAACACATCAGCGTCATCTGCATGTCCGGCTATCGTTCCAACATCGCCGCCTCGATTCTCAAGCAACGGGGCTATAAAAATGTCTACAGCGTTATCGGCGGCATGAGCACCTGGAAGGCGGCGGGCTACGAAACGGTCATGGACTGATCAAAGCGGGAGATGCTCCGGATCAACGGTACGCAAGGTAGGTTGGGCGAGGTCCTTGGGTGAAAGCAGGACCTCGCCGCAATCCGGCCACCCGATGGCGATTTCGGGATCATTCCATAAAAGTCCGTATTCATCATCCGGACGATAAAAATCAGTACATTTGTAGTAGACTTCGGCCACCTCGCTCAAAACCATGAAACCGTGGGCAAATCCAGGAGGTACAAAGAGCTGGTGACGGTTTTCATCGTTGAGACGACAGCCGAACCACTGCCGGAAGGTCGGTGACTGTCGACGGATATCGACCGCGACATCGAAAATCTCCCCCCGCAGAACGAAAACCAGCTTTCCCTGGGGTTGCCTGAGCTGGTAATGCAACCCGCGGACCGTGCCCCGCTGGGAACGCGACATGTTGTCCTGAACGAAATCGAAAGCCATCCCCCCGGCTTCATACCTCTGCCGGTTGAAAACTTCCTGGAAAAACCCCCGCTGGTCCCGGTAGATATCGGGTTTCACCAGGCATACACCCGGGATCCCGGTTGTTTGGAATTCCATTTACCCCCACCCTTTTTTCAAAATTGCCGCATAACTATCAGAACCCGCAAACGATCGCATTATAACCACGCCGACGGCCGGGAGCAAGCAGTTTTATCCGCCAGACCGCCTACCCCACCCGGAAAATATTCTATTTACTTTGATCAATTGCATGCTATAAAAGCCGATGACAGGACGACAAACGATCTGGCAACCACTCAGCGCCACTGAGGAACCGGCACTTCAGAAAGGATCGCGCTGAATCGTCAAATGATCTGCAACAGGGAGGAACGCCATGCGGGTTACACTGAGCTACGGTCGTCAAGGACTTTCACTTGAACTCCCCGAAACCCCGGGTTTCCAGGGGATTCTCCGACCCCAGGAGACTGAACCTCTGGACCAACCCGAAGTCGCGGTGGCAGAGGCTTTGCAAAAACCGATCGCGGCGCCGGCCTTGGCCCAGCTCGCCGGCCAGCGCCACAACGCCTGCATCGTCATCAGCGATATCACCAGACCGGTCCCCAACTCGGTCATTCTGCCTCCCATTCTGCGGGAGATCGAAAACGCCGGTATCCGGCGGGAAGCGATCACCATCCTGATTGCCACCGGCATCCACCGTCCCAACCTGGGAAACGAGCTTGAAGAACTGGTCGGCCCCGAAATCGCGGCCAGCTACCGGATCATCAACCACTACTCCAAAAACCGCGAAGATATGGTCCCGGTCTATGAAATCGCCCCGGGAGTCAAGGCCGAGGTCAACCGCCACTACCTGAATGCCGAGTTAAAGATCCTGACCGGGTTTATCGAGCCCCACATGTGGGCCGGTTTTTCCGGGGGCCGCAAATCGATCCTCCCCGGCATATCATCCCTGGAAACCCTCGAATACATGCACGGACCGGAGATGATCGCCGACCCCGGCACGGTCTACGGCAAGCTCGCCGGCAACCCTTTTCATGAAGCCGGTCTCAAGGTCATGGAAAAAGCCGGCGCCGACTTCATTGTCAACGTCACTCTCGATACCAGCAAGCGAATCACCCGGGTTTTCGCCGGGGATCCGGTCCAGGCCCACCTGGAAGGCTGCCGTTTCCTGGCTCCCCACTGCATGCGTACCCTTGACGAACCTTTGGATTTCATCGTCACCAGCAACTCCGGCGCCCCCCTGGACTGCAATCTCTACCAGACCGTCAAAGGCATTACCGGGGCCGCCCCGGTAGTCAGAGAGGGGGGAGAGATCATCATTGCCAGCCAGTGCAGCGAAGGGGCCGGCAGCCCCGAATACGTCAAGATCCTGGAGATGATCGACACCCCGGAAAATTTTTTGGACCGGCTCATGAAACGGGAATTCTTCATTGCCGACCAGTGGTGCGCCCAAGAGACCTACCAGGTGGTCGTCAAGCACCCGGTCTGGCTCTACAGCGACGGCCTGAGCCCGGAAGAGATCAGCCGTTATCACCTGAAACCGATCACCTCGGTGGAAGATGCGGTATCCGAACTGCTGCACAAATACGGACCTCAAGCCCGCTGGGCCGTGGTCCCGGACGGACCATTGCTGATTTTGACTCTCTGATCCGGTACCCCAACCTCCGGCTATTAGATGAGAGGAGAGAACATGAGTTGCGCCAGCATTACCGTGGAAAAGGTTCTGAGCCCCCGGGAGTACGAATTTATCGATGAATTCTGCGGTCAAAGACAGGGAATTGAGAATCTGCCGGAGATCGCCGCTTTTCTGCATCAGAACTTCGGCGTCGCCCTGACCCTCGATCCCGATATTGTTTCCGGTTACGCTGCCGACAGTTCCAACCTGCCGGCCCGGGCCGAGGCCCTGGCCCGCCCGGAAGATGAAAGAGAAGCGGCGGCAGTGCTCAGGGCCGCACGAGCCGCGAAAATCCCCGTCACCCTTTCCGGGGGACGCTCCAACCTGACCGGCAGCGCCACCGCCGAAGGGGGAATTGTCCTGTCGACCGCCTCTTTCAGGGAACCGGCGATCAGAATCGACGTGGACGGCCGCGAGGTTACGGCTCCGGTCAATATTATTCTCGAAGACCTGCGGGAGCAGGTGCTCAAGGAGACCGGAAACCGCCTCTATTACCCGGTCGATCCCACCAGCCGGGGCGATGCCTGGGTCGGCGGCACCATCGCCTGCAACGCTTCCGGTTTCATCCCCGGCGAAATCGGTGCTACCCGGGAATGGGTCGAGGCTCTCGATGTCCTGCTGCCCGATGGCACCAGGATCAGTACCCGGCGCGGCCGGCATATCTCGGAAAACGGACGTTTTATCCTGATCGATAACGGTCGGGAAACCGTCTGGCCGGTTCCCACCTATCCCCGGCCGGCGATCAAGAACGCCAGCGGTCCCTACTCATCACCCGACGGCCGCATCGACCTGATCGACATGTTCATCGGCAGTGAGGGAATTTTCGGCCTGGTCACCGGCTGCACCCTGAAACTGGCCACCTGTCCCGAAACCTATCTCGATCTCTTCTTCTCTCTGCCGGATGAAAACCGGGCACTGGCTTTCTACCAATACCTGGACCGGGTGCTGTCCGGCAATCTCAGTTCCCTCAGCGCCTTCGAGTATTTCGGCGTCAACAGCCGCAACTACATGGATCACCGGGAACGACTCTTTTTCAAAGACAATCAGGTCGCCATCTATCTCCAGATCCCGACCACGGCAGCCGAACTCAAAACACAAACCGAACTCTGGTTCAACCGGATTCTCGAAGCCGGATGCGATATCGAAGCCGAGGCCGTGATCCTGCTCGACACCCCACCCAAACGGCGGCTTTTCATGGAAGCCCGGCACTCGATGCCAGCCAATGCGTTAGAGATCATTCAACGATACCGGACCTATACGATCATGACCGATGCTCTGGTACCACCGGCCGCTTTCGCCGAATTCCTCGATTTCATCCATACCCGGCTGCAACAGGAGAAAATCGACTACCTCTCTTTCGGCCACCTGGGCGACTGCCACCTGCATTTCACCCTGCTGCCGCGCCGGGAAACCCTGGAAAGCGCCGCTCGCCTTTACGACCAGATTATTGCCAAGGCGGTGGAACTGGGTGGCGTCTACTCCGGTGAACACGGTACCGGCAAACGTAAACGCAAGGATTTTCTGGTACTTTACGATGAGAACGCGATCGGCCAGCTGAAAAACTGCAAGGCCGCCGTCGACCCCGACCTGCTTTTGAACCGGGGCAATATCTTTGTCCCCTGATTCAGAAACCCGCCCCCGGCATTGAGGCATATGGGATTGTTGAAAAAATGGTTCGGCGGCCGGAAATCCCGGGCAGCTTCTCCTTTTACAGCCGATCTGATCCAAAAAGAGAACATCTCCATCGGCTCCTACACCTACGGACGACCCGAGATTCACCGCTGGTCGAAAAAGTACCGGGTCGAAATCGGCAAATTCTGTTCGATCGCCGATGGAGTCCAACTGCTGGTCGACGGCAACCACCGCAGCGACTGGATCAGTACCTACCCATTCGGCCGGCTTTTACCCGATTTTCCTGAAAATCCGGCCCACCCTGTCGGCAAGGGAGACATCATCATCGGCCATGAGGTCTGGATCGGGCGCAACGCCCTGATCCTTTCCGGGGTCCGGATCGGTTCTGGCGCCGTCGTCGCCGCTGGGGCCGTAGTCAGCAAAGATGTCGGCGATTATGAAATAGTCGCGGGCAACCCGGCCCGCAGCCTCGGTTTCCGGTTCTCTCCCGCAGAGATCGAGAACTTGCTCGAGATCGCCTGGTGGGACTGGCCGCTGGCAAAGATCAGGGCCCAACTCGACCGGCTGGAATCGGATGACATCAGTGGCTTTATCACCAGCAACCTGCCGACCGGTCGCCAAAATGGAGGAAAGAACTGATGCCGGAATTAGCTTACCTGGAAAATTCGTTCATACCCCTGGCCGAGGCCCGGGTACCGGTCAATGACCGCGGTTATCTTTTCGCCGACGGCATTTATGAAGTAATTGTCACCCGGGAGGGCAGACCGTTTCTGCAGCCAGAGCACCTTGCACGGCTGGAGCACAGCGCCGCCGGCATCAACCTGCGACTGCCGGCTCCCCTTTCCCAACTCGAAAAGCTAATCGCCACCGGCATCGCGAAAGCCGGTTTTGCCGAAACCATGGTCTATCTCCAGGTTACCCGAGGAACGGCTCCCCGCCGCCACGATTACCCTGGCGATCTGGAACCGAACCTGCTGCTGACATTCCGCCCCCGTCCTGAATACCCCCCCGAACTTGGGCAGGAAGGCATCGGAATAATTACGGTCCCGGAGATCCGCTGGGCTCGCTGCGACATCAAAAGCATCGCCCTGCTGCCCAACGTCATGATGAAGCAACAGGCCGTGGAGAAGGGTTGCCGGGAAGCCCTGTTCGTCTGCGCTGACGACACTATCAGAGAGTGCACCGCTGCTAACATCTTCTTTGTCAAAAACGACACTCTGTTCACCCCTCCGGCCGACCATCACATCCTGGCCGGCATCACCCGGGGCTTCATCATAAAACAGGCGTCAGCCCGGAAAATAGAGGTTTGCGAACGGAAATGCACGCTGGAGGAGCTGCGGGAAGCCGATGAAGCCTTCATCACCAGTTCAACCATGGACCTGCTGCCGGTAACCACGGTCGACGGCCATGCCATCGGCAACGGTCGACCCGGGCCGCTGACAAGCCGGATCAGAGGTTTTTTTCCTTAAAGCAGACCCTGATAATTCATCAAGAGGTCAGCCATCCCAGCCAGAGAGCATAGCTGAAGGCTGAGAGCATGGTTGTCAGGGAAACCGAGGCGACCGCCAGATCGACGTGACCGCCCATCTCCCGGGCCATGACGTAGGTCAGGGTTGCGGTCGGGGCCGCCAGGAGGATGATTACCGGGACCAGGTTGGCCGACTCGATTCCGCCCCAGCGGAAAAGGGCGACGGCCACCGCCGGCAGCAGGAAGAGCTTGAGAAAAGCGATCTGGAAGGCTTGCGGCAGCCATCGCCGCAGGAGTGCGGGAGTAATACTGCTGCCAATCAGCAACAATCCCATCGGCAGAGCCATCCCACTCAAAATCATTAGAAACCGGTCACCGATCTCGGGCATCGGCAGACGGCTGAGATTGAAGATGATCCCCCCGATCGCGGCCAGGATCACGGGGTTGAGCAGAACCCGGGAAAAAAGATCCCGAAAACCACAACCTTTTCTTTCACTCCCGCCACAATAGACCTGCAGAAAGATCACTCCCAACAGGTTCTGAAGGATCATCAGGAAACCGACCAGCATGCTGGTCCGGGCGAAACCGCTCTCATCCAGGTAATAGAAAGAAACAGCCAGGCCGATATAACCGAGATTGCCATGAATCGAGGCCTGGGCGAAAGTTCCCGCTAAAGCTCTCTCTTTTCCGCCCCGCCTCCAGTTGCAGAAAACCGCGATTCCCCCGACGATCAGAACCGCCAGAACCATCATGAACACCGAACCGGAATCGAATTCGGAATGCAAGGAGGAGGCTCGACTCAAAGCCCGGAAAACCAGCGCGGGGATCGCCAGAAAGAATACCAGCCGATTCGCGGCCCGAACAAATTCATCTTCGATAAAGCCCAAGCGCCGCACTCCGGCTCCGAGACCGATAAGCATGAAAATAGGAATGATTGTGGTGATAACCTTGGTCATAGAAACATGCTTCCAGGAGCGTCGTTCGGCAGGTCCCGGCAGTTATTACGAAGTTGGGCAGTGCTTCCGCCCACACCGACGAAGCTTTGAGCAGCCAAGCAGTTAGGATCGTTACATCCGCATGAAATACCCTGGGAATACGCAGTCGACAGATTTTGGTTTTATTTCTGCGCCACACTTGCTATTAAGACGACTGCTTGAGCCCAAACCCGAATCCGGCATAGACCAACGAACCGATGTCACAGCCACCAAATCGACAACCAGCCCCGCCGATAACCGCTCCCAGCCGGGCCGTCGTGCTCTCCGCCGGCACCCTTTACACTTTCAAGCTTTCGGAAATTTTCAGCATTGCCGCAGACAGTGGCTTTGACGGGGTCGAACTGATCATCAACACGGTTTTCGAAGACGGCGACCCTCATCGGATAATCGAAAAGCTGCTTAAAATCTGTCCGATACTTTCAATCCATGCCCCGTTCTTCAAGCTGCGAGGCTGGGGACACGGGGGCCGGGCCCTGGTCCGATGTGTAGCTCTGGCCCGGGATTTCGGCATTCCCCTGGTAAACTTCCATCCCCCCCTGTGGTTTCCTCCGGAAATCAGATTCTTCCGCTGGTTCCGCCGGGTGGAAGATTTTCAACAACTGGTGGAACAAAGCCAGGTTATCGTCACCATCGAGAACATGCCTTACGTCGGACGCCGTTTCCGTTTCAATCCCAACATCCTGAGGAAATCGGAAGACATGCTGAAGTTCATTGAAAAGCACAATCTTTTCATGACCTTCGACACCACTCACATTGGTTCGCACAACCCCAACTTTCTCGGTGAATTCCAGCGCCTGATGGCCAGCGGCAGGGTCAAAAATATCCATTTCAGCGACTATGGACACCATCGTGAACACCTCTTTCCGGGCCGCGGCATCCTGCCCCTGACCCGTTTTCTCTACATGCTCAAACAACGTGATTACGAGGGGGCCGTCACCCTGGAACTGAGTCCCAGGGAACTTCCTCATAAACGAGATCTGATTATTGAAAGCCTGGAAGAGGTCAATGAATATCTCAGGGCGGAACTGTTCTGAAACCACGGGCCGCTAAAGCACGATCCCATGGTTTTACGGGGATTGTTAGGTCAGGATGGGTATAACAGGTGAAACAGCCGGGGCGCCTGCTGGAGACCACCCCGGTTACTTCCGGTCAACTCAGCCAATGGTCAGGATTTCGGTCAGGTTGTAAAGCTCAAAAAACTGCAACAGTTTTTTGGAAACATTGACCAGAACCATCTCTCCTTCCCGTTCGGCAATCTTCCTCTGGGCATTGACAATCGAACCCAAAGCACTGGAATTCAGATAGGTAACCCGTTCCATATCGAGAACCAGTCGGTCGACGCCACTGCTGACCGCAGCCGTAAGTTCCCGCGAGAACTCGTCCCAGGTTTCGATATCCGCGACATCGCCTTTAAGTGACAGTTTCTTTTCCATTAAATTTCTCCCGATAAAATCAATATGTTCTTATTTCAAATCCCTTGACTGAAACTCTAGTCTCCTCTCAGCCGGACCGGCGGTCTTCAATCCTCGATTTCCTGGGTAAACCATTTTTTGATGCTCTTGAAATAATAGACGAACACGATCAGCAACACGAAAATAACCACGTATTTGAAGGTAGCGATATGGTGATCGAGATAGTCGAAGAAGCAGGTCCAGATGATAATCGAAACCAGGGTGCCACCGAATACCGCGGTGAAGTTCCGCTTGATGGAAAACTTCAGGAAATAGGCGATGATCGACCCCGCTGCGGGACCGGTAATCGGCAGCGGCACCATGACAAAGATGAAGATCCCCAGCCAACCGTACTTGGCGACCGCATCCTTATGTTTCAAGGCCTGTTTCTCGGCATTTTTGGCAGCGATCGTCAGCCATCTGCAATTGAGATAATTCTTAAAGGTGAAAACAAACAGCGAGTAGCAGTAACAGACAATCAATACTTCGAGAAACATGTTGTAGACGACGGTAATCCATTTGGAAAAACCGAAAGCGATACAGATGCCGATCCCGGCCGCCCGGCCGCCCAGGGTATGGGCGACGAAGGCCAGCAACAGGGTCTGGGCCTCTTTGATGTTGATGGTCAGGTAATAGACCAAAAGAGCGATAAAAATCACGCTCAGAAAGAGACCAAACAGAAAAACCCGCCCCTCACCACTCTGATAAAGAGCCTTGCCGACCGTTGTCAGCCGCTCTTCCCCGGAAGCGACGGTTTCACCTCCCTGTTCCGTGCTCCCGGACTTATCGGAAGCTTCAGAACAGGCGCAAGCCGGCTCTGAAGTAATGGAGGGACGGCAGCGGAAACGGAAATTTCTGAAAAAGCTCATAAGAAAATGATTTTTCGGTAAAAAACCCGGTCAAACCGGAAATCTGCGGCTCTTGAGTACAACGGTTGATGCAAATTTGTCAAGTTTTTGTGGACCAACACCGTCCGCTAAAATGTCACCATCATTCCACCTTTCCCGGGTTATGCGACTCACAATCTGGCCCGGGACCGCTGCGCTCCGACCAAAGGCACTTTATGCATTTCCCGGCGTATCCATTCAATCCGACGCAATACCGCTGCGCTCGGCTGGTCCGGACGCCAGAAATGGGGACCGGGCAAAACTGCTGCCAGACGAGCGGCCTGCTCGGCATTGAGGCTTGCGGCTGAACAATTGAAATAGTAGCGGGCCGCAGCTTCGATGCCCCTTATACCGGGACCCCAATCGACACTGTTGAGATAAAACTCGAGAATCTTCTCCTTGCTCCAGATCAATTCCAGCCACAGGGTATAATAGGCTTCCGCCAGTTTCCTGAGCCAGCTGCGGGCGGGCCAGAGAAACATGGTCCGGGCGGTCTGCATCGATATCGTGCTCGCTCCCCGTAAATGCCCCCCCTCGCGCAGTGATCGCAGGGCCTGACCCAGTTCGATGAAATCGAAACCGTGATGGCGGAGAAAACGCTGATCTTCGGAGGCGATTACCGCCCGGCGCAATTCAGGAGAGATGTCTGCGAGCGCAACCCAGGGCCGAGAACGCGGCTGCGGTCCCTGGCCGAGATAATAACGTCCCCAAGCCACCGCGTCGGGCACCGTCAACGGCGGTTTGGCCCACCCGAAAAGCGAGACCTCGGCAACCGTCAGCAGGATCACCAGCAGGCCCGGCCACCATAACCAGCCCAGGGAGAATGACTTTTTTCTTTTCTTGGCCGCCATAAGTAATTGACGCGCAGTCAAAAAAACACTAGGATCCGGTTCATGTACCGCATGCGTCGCTGTCGAAACAAATTATTTTCCCTGCTTTTTATATTACTTTTCCCCGTCATCGCCACCGTTCCGGCCGGGGCGACGGAAGCTACTCCCTCAATTTCGCCCGGCTGGACGGTGCCGATCTTCACTCCCCCGTCACAACTCTCTTTCTGTGGTGAACGACTGCCGCTTGACAAGCGGCATGGCCGGGAGATGCTGGACCGGGAATTCACCATCGTCGTCTACAACCACCCACAAGTAATTCTCTGGCTCAAACGCAGCCGGCGCTACCTGCCGTTCTTCTCACAACAGCTGCACCAGGCCGGGCTTCCCGACGACCTCAAGTACCTGCCGGTAATCGAAAGCTCGCTGCTGGAGAACATCCACTCCCGGGCCGGAGCCGCCGGCCTCTGGCAATTCATGAAACACACCGGCAAACGTCAGGGCCTGAGAATCACCGCCGACCTCGACGAACGTCTGGATCCCCTGCGCTCCACCCAGGCAGCGATCTCCTACCTGGCCTTTCTCAAAGAGAAATTCGGCACCTGGGCCCTGGCCCTGGCCGCCTACAACTGTGGCGAAAAACGGGTGTCTGCGGCAATTTCAATGCAGCAGGCCAACAGCTACTACCATCTCAGCCTGCCGGCGGAAAGCGAACGCTATCTCTACCGGTTGGCCGCCATCAAGCTGATCATCACCAATCCCGACCGCTACGGTTTCCGGATTCCCGCTGACCAGTACTATCAGCCCCTGCCCAACCACCGGGTGACACTCAACCTCAAACAGAGGTACCGGCTGACCGATTTCGCCAAGGGCCTGGGAACCACTTATCATACCCTGAAAAAACTCAATCCCCAGTTCATCAGCACTTTTCTGCCCCGAGGGCGTTTCACCCTGCTGCTGCCGCAAAACTGCCGGCAGGACCCGATGGCCATCATCAGAACCCTGCCTCCGCAACCGGCCGCGGCCGGGCAACGCTTCTATACCGTCAAGCCGGGGGATACCCTGGGCGCGATCAGTCGGCGTTTTCACATTCCGACTGCGAGACTGCGCCGACTCAACCGGCTCTCCGGCTCGAAGATCATGATCGGCCAGAAACTGCGCCTGCGGGAATAATCCGGTGCGGGGATAAACTCCGCAACCTAACGAACTTTTTCGGTCCGCAAACAGATACTTTCATCCGAACATCTTCTCAGTGGTGTCCGGTTAGAAACTTGCGACCCGGGCTAAAGAGGGTAATTCCCCTCCACTTCTTACGCTCAATATCTGTTTTTCTTTTCTAAGCGCTCACTGCACTGAAATAATTAATGAACTCATGCTGACGCATTCAAGCAGCATCAATTGCGGCCGCTCCGTTAGCTTAAGAAAAACGACGATATTTCGCAAGCCGTTCCGGGAAACCACCCTCTCAGCCCTGGAACAAGTGGCTTGCAAAGACCTAACCGGAGATTGCGGACAATTTTTTAGTTTTTCAAACCAGAAAATCTCTGCACTAAAAACGACCGACCTCGGCCAACTCCTCCAGCCTCTCCCGATCGACAATCGTAACCTTCGCCCCCGCGATCCGGATGTAGCCGGCCCGTTGCAACTTGCTCAGGATCCGCGACAGGGTTTCCGGAATCGTCCCCAGGAGACTGGCCAGCTGGGTTTTCGAAAGATCGAGCTCCAGTACGTCTTTATCGGCCTGTTTGGCGCTCAGATACAGGAGATGAGCCGCCAGCCGACCGGGAACCTCCTTCAAAGAGAGGGAATCGACCATCTTGGCGAACTGCCGCAGACGCTGCGATAAAACCGCCAGAAGGTTCAGCGCCAGTGAAGGATTGGCGGTCACCAGTTCGACAAAGGCTTCGCGGGGAAGAAAGACCAGACGACAGTCATCGAGAGCCACGGCATGAGCCGGGAAACTCCGGCCGGCAAACACCGGGGCCTCACCGAATGGCTCCCCGGGCCCCAGGATATGCAGGATCTGCTCCTTGCCATCGGATGAAATCATGTAGACCTTCACCCGCCCCTCCATAACCAGATAGAAACCGCTACCCGGATCCCCGGCACTGAAAATCAGGGCCCGGCGCTTATAGCTGACCACCATGGCGATGCCGCAAAGCTCCTGCAGATGGGCATCGGGCATCCCGGCAAAAAGTGAGGTCTCCCCCAGCCACTTCAGTAAAGATTGGCACTGTTCCCCGTTCATTCCGGTTTTTCTCCCCCCCTGCTCCTTTTTTTCAGTCTCTTCCATATCACAACCTTCCGACAAGATGAACTCAAAAAAAGTCCCGGTTGACTTAAGTCAAAGATAACCGCAGCGAAAAGCATTAAAAAGATAATATTGGTTCACATTAACCACGGTCATTGCGACCGTGAGCTCGAAAGGGAGAGATTATCATGCGTTGTCCCGGACAGGATTCCCGCTACTGGAAACACGATGCCATCTTCGATGCCAAATGCCCCGACTGCGGCACCGAAATTGAGTTCTTCAAGGATCAGACCACGGCCAAATGCCAAGGTTGCGGCAAACAGGTCATCAACCCCAAAATGGATTTCGGCTGCGCCTCGTACTGCCAATATGCCGAACAGTGCATGGGCGAGTTGCCGCCGGAACTTCTGGCCGGACGGGATGACCTCCTGAAAGATAGGGTCGCAATCAAAATGAAGATGCATTTCCGCAAGGATTTTCGCAATGTCGGCCAAGCCACCAAGGTAGCCCGTTTCGCCGGCAAACTGGCCCCTGAAGAGGGCGCCAATCCGGCTATTGTGCTCTGCGCCGCCTACCTGCACAACATCGGGGCCAAGGGCGATGAAAATCCGAGTCCCGAAAAGCTGGAGAAAGAGGCCGTCCGCCTGGGCCGGGAGATCCTCGAAAGCCTGAAAGCCAAGGAGGAGCTGACTGAACAGGTGCTGGCCATCCTCGACCACCTTCACCATCCCGGCAAAGATGAGAATCTCGATTTCCAGTGCGTCCACGATGCCTTGCGGATTTTCGAGCTCCAGACTCTCAACCAGGAAAATCCATTAAGCCAGGAGCAACTGGAAGAGCATTTGCAAAATGATTTCATGACCGAAAGCGGCCGAGAGCTGGCCCGCAAAAGCATCATTATCAAAGAGGGAGAATAAGCTATGAAAATTATGAGAAAAATCATCCAGATCGATGAAGAGTTGTGTGACGGCTGCGGCCAATGCGTTCCTGCCTGTGATGAAGGCGCGATCCAGGTGATCGACGGCAAGGCCCGGGTGGTGGCGGAAAAATATTGCGACGGTCTCGGCGCCTGCCTGGGCGACTGTCCCCAGGGGGCCATCTCGATTGTCGAACGAATGGCCGAAGATTTCGACCCGGAAGCGGTCGAAGAATATCTCAAAAACCGCAAGGATAATACTGCACCCGATGGCAGCAGCCAGGAAACCCTGGCCTGCGGCTGCCCCTCGACCCAGATGCAGACCTTTGCCAGCGACAGCTGCGGTTGCGGCTGCGGGGGCGATGCAAATGACGCTGCCGTCCCGGTCTCGGCCCTGGGACACTGGCCGGTCCAGATCCGCCTGATCCCGGCTCACGCACCATTTCTGCAGAATGCCGACCTCCTGATCCTGGCCGACTGTGCCGCCGTAGCTTATGCCGGACTGCACCAGAACCTGCTCAAAAATCGTATCGTCATGATGGGCTGCCCCAAGTTCGATGACCTGCCCGATTACGAAGAACGCTTTACCGAGATCTTCAGCAAAAATATGATCAACAGCATTACCGTCGTAACTATGGAAGTACCCTGCTGTTCCGGCCTTCCGGTGGCGGTTGAGAAGGCTTTGTCCCGGTCTGGAAAGACCGTACCGATCACCGGGATCGTACTCAATCTCAAAGGCGAGCCGCTCAATTGATCTGAATATTGCGGCCGGCAGAATTTTTTCCTGCCGGCCGTGCAAGACCATTGACTTCGGGCCCGAAAACCGTCATAAACGCCTTTTCCACCTTTTCCGGTTTCGGGGTTAATCACAAGTGAACGGTTACGCTGCTTTTATTCTCATCGCCCTGCTGGCTGATTACGCCATCGGCCTGATCGCCGACATCTTAAATCTCCGCCACCAGTCCCCAACCCCGCCGGAGGAGTTCAGGGACTTGATCGATCCTGAGAATTATCATAAAAACCGCGAATACCTCAAAGTCACAACCGTTTTTGACCAAGTGGCCGAGCTCTTCAACCTGGCTGCGATCCTGATTTTCTGGGGCGGCGGAGGATTTCGTAAACTCGATCTCTGGTGCCGGCAGCTGAGCGACTCGCCTCTGCTCCAAGGACTCTGTTTCATCGGCTTCCTTCTCCTGGCCCGGGCTTTAATCAACCTGCCTTTTTCCCTCTATCGGACTTTTGTGATTGAAGAGCGTTTCGGCTTCAACCGGACCAGTTGGAAAACCTTCC
The DNA here is from genome assembly GCA_013153415.1 of Deltaproteobacteria bacterium. Classification (GTDB taxonomy): domain Bacteria; phylum Desulfobacterota; class Anaeroferrophillalia; order Anaeroferrophillales; family Tharpellaceae; genus JAADEO01. The sequence goes on along the minus strand of JAADEO010000106.1, from coordinate 5,169 downwards.
TCCTCGACCGGGCCAAGATAATCATCCTGACCCTGCTTCTCGGCACCCCGCTGCTGGCGGCAATTCTCTGGTTTCTCGAGAGCGCCGGCGAACAGGCGTGGCTCTTCGCCTGGCTGACCACCGCCATCTTTACCCTCGCCATCCAGATCATCGCCCCCACCTGGATCATGCCACTCTTCAACAAATTCACCCCGTTAGAGGATGGGGAACTGAAAGAGACCCTGCAGCGATACGGCCGCCAAGTGGACTTTCCCCTCGACCAGGTTTTTATCATCGACGGCTCCAAACGCTCGGGCAAAGGCAATGCTTTTTTCACCGGTTTCGGTCGCCATCGGCGAGTCGCACTCTACGACACCCTGGTCAGCCAGCACACCCCGAATGAACTCAAAGCGATCCTCGCCCACGAGATCGGCCATTACAAGAAAAAGCACATCTTGATAATGACCACTATCGCCATCATCCACCAGGGCATCATCTTCTACCTGCTGGGCTGGTTTATCAAACAGCCCGATCTCTACCGGGCTTTTGGCCTGGAGCACATCTCTCCGGCAGCCGGCCTGGTCTTTTTCAGCCTCCTCTTCACCCCGGTGGAAATGATCATTTCTCCACTTTTCCAGGCCCTTTCCCGGCGTCATGAGTTCCAGGCCGACGCTTTTGCCGCGGCCACTACCAAGGATGCCGAAACCCTGATCACGGCTTTGAAAAAGTTGGCTCGGGATAATCTTGCCAACCTGACACCTCACCCTTTTTACGTCTTCCTGCACTACAGCCATCCTCCCCTGCTCAATCGTATCCAGGCCTTGCGGCGCAACCGGAGAACGGCCTGATCGGAAACAGTGAAATCACCTCTGTTAACAACCTGTGAACAACTCTTTAAAAAAGAGATAAATACCTTGTAATCATTAAAGATATCGGAAAGAAAAGTAAAGAGATACACTTTCAACCCAAAAACAATAGCCAATAATTTCAAGTGCTTACATCGCAAAAACCGTCATACTCCAATAATCACGGCCTTTTGCCGACTTATCCACATCGGTTGTGAAAAAACTTGTGGGAATCCTCTTGAAAATTCCAAAACGGCAATAATAAAGAACGCCTAGAGATTACCTCATGAAAACATTCAAATATTGCGACACGAACAGAGAGCATGAAAACGCTTCTCGCAGCTCCACCGTTTACCCTGAATCGGGTCGCCTGAAATCGGGGAAGCGGGTTGTTCTGACCCTCCTGCTGGTACTCCTTTTTCAACTACCGGCAACCAGTTTCGCAACCGAAACGGGCGCATCCTTCCAATGGCTGAAAAAGATCAACCGGACCACCTATCCTTATGCCCACGCCGTACTCGCCTCGGAAATCGAGCATGTCGAGCAACTGGACGACGGTTCCCGAAGCAACAGTGACGATGTCTACATCACGGTTCTCGATGAGGAGGGCAAACAAAATCATGAGGTCTTAAGCTTCTATCTCAACAAAGCTTACGACCGCCTCGAGATCATCAGCTGTGAAATCATCCATGACGGTAGAGCCCGCCCGGTTGATCTTAAAGCCTGCCGGCGGGAAGAAACCTCTTCCGGCAACAGCCGCATGAACATCTACAACCCTCTCGAAAAAACCATCAAGATTTTCCTGCCCGGACTGGAGGTGGGGGACACCATTCACTACCGGATCAACCGCCACACCTTCAAAATGGTAATTCCGGACCAGTTTTACGGCTCCATTCTGGGCCAGTACGATATCCCCATCCGCTCCTATCTGTTCACGATCACCACTCCGGTCGACACCCGGCTCAACTGGCTGATCAAAAACGAGGTCAAAGGCTGCGTTGCTTACAGGCAAGTCCGACTGCCCGGCAAGGATCAAAAAATAATCCGGCGCTGGCATTTCCGCAACGTTCCGATGATCGTTCCGGAGCCGGAGATGCCCTCCTTCCGCCGGGTGGCAATGCGGCTGCTCTATTCGACCCTGCCCGACTGGCAGGCGATTTCCAGCTGGTACAGCAGCCTGGTTGAAGACAAACTCAAACCGTCCCCCGAACTGAAAGAGCAAATCAGCAAACTGACCTCCGGGAAAAATGAAGACCGTGAAAAGATCGCCGCCCTTTTCTACTTTGTCGCCCGGAAGATCCGCTATCTGGGAGTCAACGGAGAAAGTCGGCGGCCCGGCTTCGAGCCCCATGATATAAACCTCACCTTCCAACGCCGCCACGGGGTCTGCCGGGACAAGGCGGCACTGCTGGTCGGCATGCTGCGTAGCGCGGGCTTCAGGGCGGCCCCGGTGCTGATCCGGGTCGGCGACCGGCTCGACCGGGAGATCCCCCTGCCCTACTTCAATCACGCCATAGTCGCCATTCTCGATAAACAGGGCCGAACCCGTCTGTTGCTCGATCCGACCTCGGAAACCAGCCGCCAGTTTCTGCCCGATTACGAACGGGAATGTTCTTATCTGGTCGCCGACCCGTTGCATAACGACCTCGATCTGACTCCGCCGCTGCCCCCGGAAAGAAATCTCTTTCAGGTCAAAATAAGTGACCGGCTTGACGAAACAGGCTCTTTGAAGGGTAAAATCGAGGTTCATTGCACCGGATTCAACGATACCATGATGCGCTCGATCATGATGAACCAGAGCCGCCGGCAACGCGAGAATTTCCTCAAGGGTTTTTTCCTCAACCAGTACTGCGGCCTGGAACTCAGCCGGATCGACTGGACCGATCCGGCCGACCCGCAGATCCCATTCGGCTTCAGTGGAGAATTCTCTCTGCCTAAGGCCCTGCGCGGTAGCGGGCAAGGAACCAACCTCCTGCGGCCCGTGACCGGCATGCAAAACCCCGGCCTGCTGGACCGTTGGATCCTGGCTCGCGCCGATATGACCGCAAGACGTTTCCCGATAAAACTGGGCTACACATTCACCACCACCGTCGAAGAGAAATTGACCTTGCCCCACCCGGCCCGAAAAATCGTGCTGCCGGCCACTATCAAGATTGACACCCCCGAGTTCACCCAGGTTTTCGCGACCTCCACCAAGCCCCGCGAGCTGGTTTTCAAACGCCGCCTGGTGATCAAGAAAAGCGAGATCGCGACCTCCGCCTACCCGGGGCTGACTGAGATCCAGAATCGCAACCTGAAACTCTCCCGGACCCCGATATCCATCACTTGGCAGACAAAGGATTAATCGCAGTGAAAAGTATTATCCGAGAAAAACGCCTCCTCCGGTTTGGCGCCCTCATCCTGCTTGGCGCGCTTCTGAGCCCGGCAGCCTTGGTCCACGGCCAGAAAACCCCGCCCCCGGTGACAACTGAACACCGAACCATCCCGAGCCCGGACAGCGACAGTGACGCCGTCAACCTCAAAATAAGCAAACACTATTTCCTCAACCCCGACGGTTCCTACCGGCTCAGGCTCTACGTCAAACGCCGGATCATGACCTACAAGGGAAAGAAGGATTACGCTGATTTCAAACTCACCTACAACAGCTCCCACCAGTCGGCAAAACTCATCCGGGCCAGCACTCTGACCACCGACGGCAGCGTGATCAAGGTCAACGAACGGGAGGTTCACGACATCCCGGCTCCCTGGAACAGTGAGGTCTCCCTCTACTCGCGGGCCCGGCAGATGGTGGTCAACCTGCCGGCTGTGGAGCCGGGCAGTGAAATCGAGCTGGAAATCGAACTGCTGGATCGAACCGGCTTCTGGTGCAAAGAGTACTTCCGCCTCAATGAACCGATTCGAGAAAAAGAGGTGATTTTTACCGTTCCCCCAGGACTTGATCTGAAATGGGAAAAACCCGCTCAGGTTGCGATCAAGGAAAGAATAGACCGGAACCGGGAAGGAGAGACCGTTTATCACTGGCGGGCGACTGATGTTCCCGCCCTGGTCCCGGAAAAATGGGCCCCGGATCCGGTTGACGAGGGTTTCTGCCTGCTGGTCTCAAGTTTCACCAGCCAGAGCCAAGTTGCCGCTTTTTACAACCGGTTTTTCCGTGCCGAGCTCCACACCCCCCGGATCAGCACTGAAATTCTGGCCGACAACAGAAGTGACGATGCAAAGGCAAGAGAGCTGTGCCACCGGATTTTCCGCAAACTGAGAAAAGCCTCGACCCCCTATATCATCTCATTTCAGGAGACCGCTTTCAAACTCCAGGCACCGGAAATTACGGCCCGCAATGGTTACGGTACCGATGCCGACTTAGCTCTGCTGTTTTTCGACCGCCTGCGCCGACAGGGCCTGAAGCCGAGGATCCTGATGACCGGCAGCAAGGATGATTTCCTGGAAGACCATGCCGATTTTCCTTCTCCCGGCTGGTGGAAAACCGCCCTGATAGAGTGCCGGGGAGAGTTCTTCTATTTCGGCTTGGAAAAACCGGCTCCAGGAATCACCGGTTTCGACGGCTGCCGGGCCCTCGATCTGGAAAGTGGCGAGCTGCTGACTATCCGGGACCGGGAAGCGGCCCGGGGTAAAAGCGAAATCACCTACCGGATTTCCGCCAAACACCAGGTCAAGGGAGAGTTCCGCCTGGTACTCCGCGGGGAGATGGCTTCCGGCATGCGTTTGCGCTGGCGTGATCTCTCGCCCGGAGAACGGAGGATCGCCACCTCCCAGATGCTCCATGATTTGAACCCCACGGCCCAGGCCGCAGGGCCATTGAAGATCACCGGCCTCAAGGATGATCGCAAGCCGCTGATTATGAGTGGAGGCTTTACCATCGCCAACCTCTTTGCCACCCGGAGCGATCGGACAGAGATCATCTTCCCTCTCAACGCCCCGGTTTTCGCCCGGCCTTACCAGACCCTGCTGACCTCCAGAACCCGGCCACTGGCGATCCCGGACAATCTGACAACCAGCAACCGGGTGATCATCAAACTGCCGGAAAACCTGCAACCGACCCGATTTCCGGCAAATGAAAGGGGCGAACTCGCCCACCTGGACTGGGCAATCGAAACCACCTACAACCCCAAAACCAGAACCCTGACCTACAATCGCACAATCACTCAGAAACGGGGCCTGCTGAAAAATTCCGACCCGGAATATCCGGCCTTCCTCGCCGCCGTCCGCAACCTGAGCCGGGCCGACAACCTGGGTATCTTTTTCAAGTAACCGGCTCCGAATAGCTGCCTTCTGCATATATATAATCAAGGTTGTAAAATATTTTATTGCAGGTGGAGTGACCGCTGGC
>JAADEO010000195.1 GCA_013153415.1 Deltaproteobacteria bacterium | reverse complement strand
AGTGGTGGGAGAGCGCGGCCGCCGAGCTTGGCGAGACCGTTTCCCGACGTCACGCCGAGATCGCCGCTGTCATTCTCGAGCCGGTGGTCCAGGGGGCCGGCGGTATGCGTTTCTATCATCCCGAGTATCTGAAACGGGTGCGGGAGCTCTGCGACCGTTACGAAATCCTGTTGATCGCCGACGAGATCGCCACCGGGTTCGGCCGCAGCGGCAGGATGTTCGCCTGCGAGCACGCCGGGATCAGCCCCGATGTCATGTGTGTCGGCAAGGCCCTGACCGGGGGCTACATGAGTTTCGCCGCGACCCTGGTAACGGCCGCCGTCGCCCGGATGATCTCGGAAAACGAACCCGGGGTGCTGATGCACGGACCGACCTTCATGGCCAACCCGCTGGCCTGCGCCGTGTCCCTGGCTTCGATCAGGTTGCTGGAGGAGAGTCCCTGGCGGGAACGGGTGGCCCGGATCGAAAATCTTCTCCGGGAGGGGCTCGAACCCTGCCGAGAGTTGCCCGGGGTCCGGGATGTCCGGGTGCTCGGGGCGATCGGGGTGGTGGAGACCGAAGACCCGGTCGATGTCGCCCGCATCCAGGACCGGGTCGTCGAGAAAGGGGTCTGGCTCAGGCCCTTCGCCCGGCTCTGCTACACGATGCCGCCTTTTGTCTGCCGCCCGGACGAGATCGAACGGATCACCGCGGCCATGAGATACGCCCTGGCCTGAGTTCCGGGTTTACGGTTTTAGTTGCGTTGGCCGCCCCCTTTATAGTATATAGCGGCGCCGTTTTGGCGGGAGCCAACCAGCAGTTTGACGAAACTGAAAAATGGAGACCTCAATATGAATGCCGAACAGCTTGAATATTTTCGCAAGGTTTTGCTGGAGAAGAAGAAGGAAGTCGAAGAGCGCATCGAGCAGCTCAAGAGGGGAGACATTCATACCAACAAGGACGATCTCTACGATGATGTCGACGCCGCCAGCGTCGATGCCGACCACAGCCTCCTGTTCCGGATCCGGGGCCGAGAAGCGCACCTGATCAAGAAGATCAACGAGGCTTTGAAGCATATCGACGACGGTACTTACGGGATCTGCGCCGAGTGCGGCGAGGATATCAATATCGAACGCCTCAAGGCCCGGCCCGTGGCTCCATTGTGCATCGCCTGCAAGGAAGAGCAGGAGAAGATGGAAAAGAGAAAAGGCTGGTAGAGACAGGACGACGAAACCATGGAAGCTGAATACAATCCCCATGCGATAGAGAAGAGATGGCAGCAGCGCTGGCTCGAAGAGAAAACTTTCGCCACCGGCCGGGGGGGTGAGAAATACTACCTGCTCGAGATGTTTCCCTACCCTTCGGGCAAGATCCATATGGGCCATGTCCGCAATTACTCGATCGGTGACGTCGTCGCCCGCTACCAGCGCATGCAGGGCCGTGACGTTCTCCATCCGATGGGCTGGGATGCTTTCGGCATGCCGGCCGAAAATGCCGCCATCGCCCACGGGGTTCATCCCGCGGCCTGGACCCGCCGTAATATCGACGAGATGCGGGCCCAGCTCCGGCGCATGGGGTTCAGCTACGACTGGGATCGGGAACTGGCGACCTGTGATCCCGATTACTACCGCTGGGAACAGGTTTTTTTCCTGAAAATGCTGGAGAAGGGCCTGGTCTACAAGAAGAAGTCGCAGGTCAACTGGTGCGAGACCTGCCAGACCGTGCTCGCCAACGAGCAGGTCGAGAACGGCTGCTGCTGGCGCTGCGGCGAGGAGACCGAGGGCAAGGATCTCGAGCAGTGGTTTTTCCGGATCACGGCTTACGCTGAAGAACTGCTGGCCGGTTGCGATGAGCTCAAGGAGGGATGGCCCGAGCGGGTCATCACCATGCAGAAAAACTGGATCGGCAAGAGTGTCGGGGCCGAGATCGATTTCCCGGTCGAGGGCCGGGAGCTCAAGATCACGGTTTTCACCACCCGTCAGGACACTCTCTACGGGGCCACATTCATGAGTCTGGCGCCTGATCACCCCCTGGCCGCGGAACTGGCCCGGGGTACCGGCCAGGAGGAAGCTGTAGCCGCCTTTGTCGATAAGATGCGCCGCCAGGAGCGCAGCGACCGCGATCTCGCCCAGCTCGAGAAGGAGGGGGTTTTCACCGGCAGCTACTGTCTCAACCCGGTGACCGGGCGCAAGATGCCGATCTATCTCGCCAATTTCGTGCTCTCCGGCTACGGTACCGGGGCGGTGATGGCGGTTCCGGCCCACGACCAGCGTGATTTCGAGTTCGCCCGGATGTACGATTTGCCGATCATCGTCGTGATCCAGCCTGAAGGAGAAGAAAGACTGGACCCTGCAACGCTGACCGAGGCCTACACCGGTGAAGGAGTGCTGGTCAACTCCGACCGTTTCGATGGTTGTCCCAACCGCAAGGCCCTGGACCTGATTGCCGCCTACCTCGAGGAACAGGGCATCGGCAAGAAGGCTATTACCTACCGGTTGCGCGACTGGGGCGTCTCCCGGCAGCGTTACTGGGGAGCGCCGATCCCAATCATCTATTGCGATAAATGCGGGGTTGTGCCGGTGCCGGAAAAAGACCTGCCGGTGACCCTGCCCGAAGATGTCGATCTCGATGGTTCCGGCGGCTCGCCTCTGGCCCGGGTCGAATCCTTCGTCAAGACCACCTGTCCGCAATGCGGGGCTGCAGCTCGGCGCGAGACCGACACCATGGATACCTTCGTCGAATCTTCTTGGTACTACATGCGTTACGCCTGCGCCGATTACGATCAAGGTCCCCTGGAGCGTGAGGCGGTCGACAAATGGTTGCCGGTCGATCATTACATCGGCGGTATCGAGCATGCCATCCTGCATCTGCTCTATTCCCGTTTTTTCACCCGGGTATTGCGCGATCTCGGCTATATCAAGTTCTCCGAGCCCTTTACCCGGCTGCTGACCCAGGGCATGGTGATCAAGGACGGGGCCAAGATGTCGAAGTCGAAAGGCAATGTCGTCGATCCCAACGCCCTGATCGAGAAATACGGTGCTGACACGGCCCGGATGTTCAGCCTCTTCGCTTCGCCCCCGGAACTCGATCTCGAGTGGAACGACCAGGGGGTGGAGGGGAGTTTCCGTTTTTTGAGCCGTCTCTGGCGCCTGGTGTACGCCCTGCTGCCGGCCCTGAACGGGGTCGAGGCCTATAACGGGAGTATTGCCGAGGTCCCGGCAGCCTATGCCGGGCTACGGCGTAAAACCCACCAGACCATTTCCCGGGTGCGTTCCGATGTCGAAGAGCGGATGCATTTCAACACCGCGATCAGCGCCGTGATGGAGCTGGTCAACGAGTTGAAGAGCTACTCCTGCGACCAGGCCCGGGAGGATGAAATCCTGGCCGCTCTCCTCAGGGAGGCGGTCGAGACCGTGATCTTGCTCCTGGCCCCGATCGTGCCCCATATCTGCGAAGAGCTCTGGGCCGAAATCGGCGGGTCCGGGGAGTTGGCCTATGCTCCGCTGCCCGAGGTCGACCCCGATTCCCTTATCGAGGATACGGTTCTGGTCGTTGTTCAGATCAACGGCAAAGTGCGCGAACGTCTGACTGTGGCCCGGGATCTCGACAGCGAAGAGGTCAAGAAACTGGCCCTGGCCAGTTCCCGGGTCCAGAAATACACCGATGGCAAAACCCTGCGCAAGGTTATCGTCATTCCCAACAAGCTGGTCAATATCGTTGTCTGAGGCGCCCGACTTGTCGAAACCGCGAAACGATAATTCCCGTAGGGGACGAGGTCTGCGACCGGTTTCCCGCCTGGCCGGGATGGTGCTCTTGCTGCTGCTGTTTTCCGCCTGCGGCTACCGCTTGCGTGGGACCCAGTCGCTGGCCGGCGATTACCGGACGGTGGCGGTTCAGCCATTCGTCAACCGGACCTACGAGAGCCTGATCGAAAACTACCTCTACAACACCCTGGTCCAGGAATTCGCCCAGAGCAAGAACCTGCGGGTGGTACGGGCCGCGGATGCCGATCTGCTGATCAGCGGGGTCATCACCGGGGTGGAAAGCCATTCGATCTCCTATTCGCCCGACGACAAGAGCTACGAGTACCGGGTTACCCTGACGATCAATGTCGAAGCGGTCGATGCCCGGAGCCAGAAGGTCGTCTGGCGGCGGAAGGGAATGCAGGAGGTGGAAGAGTACAAGGCCAACCTCGAACCGCTGGAGATCGACCGTAACCGGCAGGTGGCGCTCAAAAGAGCCTGCATGGTTCTGGCCGAAGATATTCATGACCGTCTATTTACCGATTTCTGATTTGCGGATTACCTTGCCGGTATCCGGGTGAAATGCTGAAACTTCTGCGTCAGGCTTTTGCAACCGCGGCTAGCGCAAAGGATCCTTTCGGTTCCTGCCTGGTTTATGGCAAGGACCCCTATCTTCACGAACAACTGGCCCGGGGGCTCAAGGCCCTGGGGTCTCAAGGTCATACCCTGGAAATCTATGACTGCGCCAAACTCCCATTCCAGGATTTCATCGTCACCGTGGCCGCTCCTTCGCTGTTCGCGAGCCGTAAAATAGTCCATCTCTGCAACCTCGACGCCTACCGTGAGAGCGACTGCCGCAAACTCATCGCCTGGATCGATGAGGAAGCCGTCGCTGGTCCTATCGGTTACCTCTTCCTCAGTTCATACAAATTCGCCGGCAACCGTTTTCCGGTAACCGCCCTGAAAAAGAAGATCCTTACGCTTAAGAGCGAAAAGCCGCAAAAACACGAGGTGATCGCCTTTCTGCGGAAACGGCTGGGTCAACTTCAGGTGCAGCCCGCAGCTGGAGTGCTCGAACAACTGGTCGAGCTGCACGATGCCAACCTGCCCCTGCTGGAGAACGAGATCGAAAAGTTGGGGCTCTATGTCGGGCCTGGCGGTCGCCTGGATGAAAAGGTGGTCGACCGTCTCGGTGTGGACGGCGGGGGCAGCAACATCTTCAAATTCTGTGATGCTTTGGGCGAGGGTAGAACGGTTGTCGCTTTGCAGCATCTCGACGCCCTGTTGCGGGCCCGGACTGAGCCTTTGCTGATCCTGGCCATGGTCGCCCGGCAGTACCGCCTGATCTGCCGGGCTGCCGCGCTGCAAAAGAGCAAAGTCCGGCCGGAGCAGCTGGCTAAGACCCTGAAGGTCATGCCGTTTGTCGCGGGCAAGCTGCTCAATCAGTCCCGAGGGGTCGATACCGGGGTCTGTGCCGCCGCTTTTGGCATTCTTCATGAAGTCGATAGCGCTATCAAATCTTCCCGCCTTCCCGCCCCGGTTCTTTTTCAGGAGATGGTTTTCAATCTGACCAGTCTGGGGCGGAAATGAGTATTCCCGATTATCATACCTGTTGCCGCCTGCTCGAAGCCTACCGGGTTCCTGAGCATATCGTCGACCACAGTCGTCAGGTAGCCGCTGCCGGGGTCTGGCTAGGCGATGAGCTTTGCCGGAGGGGTATAGAGTTCGATCGCCTGCTGCTCCTGAGTGCCGGCCTGCTCCACGACATCGCCAAAATTCAATCCCTGGAAAACGGTACGGATCATGCTGAACTCGGAGCCCGATGGCTGGAGCGGGAGGGCTTTCCCGAGGTCGCCGAGATTGTCCGCAACCATGTCCATCTGCGCACCGATCTCAACGGCCCCCTGATGGCCAGGGAGATTATCTTCTACGCCGACAAGCGGGTCCGCCACCGGGAGATCGTTTCCGTCCGGGAGCGGATGCAGGATCTGCGACAGCGTTACGGCAGGAATGATTTCTCCCTGGGGTGGCTGGAAAAACTGGAAGCCCTCACTCTCGGGGTGGAGAGAAAAATCTTCGCTCCTCTCGATCTTTCTCCCGGGGACCTGGCCACCGGAGCCGGCCGCATAAAAATCTGTTGACATAATGAGAATGAATCAATATATAAGCCCTCCAGCCCCGCGACCAAGGCTTTTTGGATGAAGGGCCGAGGTGCGCCCGGATGTGAACAAACCCCGCTTTCAGGGTTGAAATAAATATAAGTATCTAATATTACAGAGGAAGAAGGGATTTAGATGGAGATTAAGGTAATTGATAATGACGTCGAAAAGGCGATTAAGATTCTCAAGAACAAGCTCAATAAATCGGGCCTGTTCCGGGAACTGAAAAAGAGAAGGCACTATGAGAAGCCGAGCGTGCGCCGTAAAAAGAAACACGCGGAAGCGTTGAAACGCCAGGCTAAGAAGAGACGTTTCGGCATGCGCTAGAGACAATTAGCATCAAATAAATAGGGACAAGCCCCTTTGCCTTAATCGGTAAAGGGGCTTTTTTTTGGTCGGGCTATTTTTCCCTTGCCTTATTTTAATCCGATAAGCTAAACTTCAAAGGTTCTGTGGTTAAGTCATCCTGCGTTGTCTGCGGAAAGTTTTTCCCTGCTGCGGGATATTTGTGGATATCCTCCCCTTTTTTGTTCTTCAATTTTCTCATTGTCCTGTAACCGGTTTCGTTACGGTGCCATCCGGTATTTTTGCGGTAATGAAGTATTCGGAAAAGTGGCTGCAGTTGGCAGCAGATCTGTCTGGAAGAGACGCTTAACAGTGCCGACGTCAAAGAAAAAACCCAACTACACTATTTTCCTGGTCATAAGTTTTTTGATGTTGGCCGTCTTCCTGGTTGCTCTATGGCACAGTCAGTACGTGGCTGATCGGGAGAATTATTTTAACAATCAAATCAAGGAGGTGGAGACCTCATACCAGGTGATCAGCGATTCTTACAAACGCGTCTCCCGGATTGTCTTTAATGAGATCATCAACTGGCCGAATTTCACTCTGTTTTTCAGTAAAGCATCATCTCCCGATCCGCAGATTCGTGAAATTGTACGTCGCGAAATCTATCAGGAATTATTGCCGCTCTACAAGATCCTGCTTAAAGAGAATTTTCGTCAGCTTCATTTTCATTTGCCGAACTGCGAGAGTTTTCTTCGTTTCCACAAACCCGACACATACGGCGATAAACTTGACAAAGTGCGTTATTCCCTGGTTTTGGTCAACCGGAAACAGGTTGAGGTTTCTGGCTTCGAAGAGGGACGGATCGTCGATGGCTTTCGTTATGTCTTCCCGATTGTTGACGGAAAACAGTATCTGGGGAGCGTGGAAATCAGTGTCAGTTTCGAGGCTTTCAAACAGGAACTGGAAAAATTGACCGGCCGGGAATATTCTTTTGTGCTGCGCCGTGAGGTGGTCGACGAAAAGGTGATCCCGGGCGAAAGAAAACGTTATCACGAAAGCGGTCTGGATCCGGCCTATCTGATCGAAACCAAGCTCGGCGAAACTCCATTGATGCGTTCCATGAATGAGCGGTTGCGAAATGATCCGGGGCTCCACGCCCGCCTGGCTGCGGGGAGTAAATTCGCGC
>JAADEO010000167.1 GCA_013153415.1 Deltaproteobacteria bacterium | reverse complement strand
CCCCTGACCTCCTTTACCTCTGAAATTCCCCAGAAAAAAATGATATTTTTCAGCCAGTGGCTGCTGGAACCGCAACTGGTTGTTGTCTATCCCATAATTTCGATTACCAGCGGGAAAGCCAACGGCTATCTTTTCGCTGAGCTGTCACTGAAGAATTTTTTCAACCGCATGCCCCGTGAACACTCCGGGAAAAGCAACCTCTTCATGGTCAATATGAAGGGGGAAGTGGTGGCGCATACCAATCTCAACCATGTTCTCCAGTCCTCCCGGGTCGACCAGTTTCCACCGGTGGACAAGGTTCGACAAGGAGCCGATTACGCCCTTGGAGAATACGTCAATCTCGAGGGGAAAACCGTACTTGGGGTGGTCGTCCGGGTAGAAGGTTTGCCCTTGATGGTGGTCAGCGAGACTCCGTTGCGGGAAGTATTTCTTTTCGTGCGCCAGATGAGGTCCCGTTTTTACCTGATTCTCGTTATGACCTTGATCCTGATTTTGATCGGAAGCTGGTATCTGTCGCGCTCGATGACCCGGGCGATAGGGCGCCTTTACAAAGCTGCCGAAAAGATCAGGGATGGCCGCCTGGAACCGGTTGAAGGTGATTTCCCCGATGATGAGATCGGCTTTTTCGCCAACTGTTTCAATCAGATGGTAGCCTCTCTCAAAGAGGACCGGGAGTTGCGGGAGAAGGCGGAGGCGGAACTGCGGGAGAGTGAGAAGCGTTACCGGACGATCGCCGACTATTCGTATGATATGGAGTGCTGGCGGGATGAAAATGGCAAGTTCATCCATATCTCTCCTTCCTGTGAGAATGTCACCGGCTACTCGCCGCAGGAATTTTACGATAATTACCTGTTGATGAACGAGATCGTGATTGAGGAAGACCGGAAAATTTTCATTGGTCACCGGCACGAGGTTAGCAATGACGGGGTTTACAAGCCTATCGAATTCCGGATCCGTCACAAGGACGGCACGATCCGCTGGCTGAGTCATATCTGTCGCCAGGTTATCGGTCCGGATGGAGAGAACCTGGGCAACCGGGGCAGCAACCGGGATATCACCAGCCGCAAACTGGCGGAAAGTTTTCTTGAAGTCGAAAAAGAGCGTCTCCAGGTTACCCTGCGCAGTATCGGTGACGGGGTGATCACGACCGACAACCAGGGATCGGTGACCCTGCTCAACCCGGTGGCGGAACAGCTGACCGGCTGGAAGAATGATGCTGCCTCGGGCCGGTCGATCGACGAGGTCTTTCCTCTCTGCCATGAGCGTACCCGGGAGCCGCTGGACAATCCGGTGAAAGTCGCCCTTTCCGAAAACCGGGTGGTTGATCTGAGCAATCACACGCTGCTGCTCTCCCGAAACGGGGAGGAGATCGCGATCGCCGACAGCGCCGCGCCGATCGTCTCTCAGGATGGGCGGCGTTTCGGCGCAGTTCTGGTTTTTAGGGATGTCAGGAGCGAAAAACGGCTTCAACTGGAACGCCTGCGCAGTGAGAAACTCGAGGCGGTCGGGGTTCTGGCCGGCGGCATCGCCCACGATTTCAACAACCTTCTGATGGGACTGCAGGGTAGTATCGATCTGCTTCGCCTTTCCTGCCGCAAAGGCCCGGAGGCGATGGAGAAACATTTTCTCAGCGCCGAGAGTGCCATCAACCGGGCCGTCTCCCTGGCCCGGCAGTTTCTCACTTTTGCCAAAGGCGGCGACCCGGTCAAGGAGAAAACCTCGCTGCCCCAGCTGGTGGAAGAGTCGGCGGAATTCGTCCTTCACGGCACCCAGGTCAAGCTCGAGCTCGAGGTCGAAGAGGGGATCTGGGATGTCGAGGTCGACAGCGGTCAGATCAGTCAGGTTGTCAACAACCTGGTCACCAATGCCCGGCAGGCGATGGATGATTGCGGCATTATCCGGATTCGGATCGAAAACTGCCTCCTCAACGATCGGGAGGCCGCGGCTCTCAATCTGCATGCCGGGCACTATGTCAAGGTGTCGGTGGCAGACGAGGGGCCGGGTATAGACGCGGAAATCATCCACAAGATCTTCGAGCCCTATTTTACGACCAAGAAGACCGGCAGCGGGCTCGGCCTGGCGACCAGCTACTCGATTATCGATAACCACGAAGGCTATTTCGGGGTTTCGTCCGAGCCCGGCAAAGGTGCGGTTTTCACTTTCTACCTGCCCTCGGTCGGCAGTGCCGAGGTGGCTTCCGGGGTCCGGGCCAGAGGCGGACGGGCCTTGACAGGTGCCGATCTCAACGGCATGCGTATCCTGTTGATGGATGACGAGCAGGTGATTCGGGACGTGGTCACCGAGATGCTCAATATTCTCGGCTGCGAAGTGGTTTCGGTGCGGGATGGCGAGGAGCTGCTGGCCTACTATAGAAAGACTCTGGATCGGGGGGAAAGCTTCCAGGTTATCATCATGGATCTCTCGATTCCCGGTGGCATGGGAGGCCGGGAGGCCATCAAGAAGTTGAGAGAGTTGGATGATAAAGTTAAAGTTATTGTTTCAAGCGGCTATTCCCAGGATCCGGTGATGGCCGAGTTCAAAAGTTTCGGTTTCGACGGCATGGTGGCCAAACCCTACCGGATCGGAGCCCTGCTGGCGGTTTTGAAAGAGATCGGTATTCTCCCGGAAGATCAGGAGTGATGAGAATCGCGGGATGATTTTTGTTTGCGGGAGATTGCCGAGGGGGATGCCTGCGGTGGTCACAGTATCGCCGTCCCAGGGGAAATTCAGACCGGGATAGTGTTGGGCGGCAGGCTGTGCCAGATCAGGTAGATGGTGTAGGCGACCATGACGACGCCGATGAAAAATTCGAAAAAGAGGCTGAACAGCGCCCCGATTACGGCCCCGATTCCAGCCTTGAGACTCTCCCTCTGGCTTTTGACCGCGAAGGCCAGTTCACAGATGAAGGCACCGGCGAAGGCCCCGAGCAGACAACCGCCGGGTGCCGGAATCAGGACCATCCCCAGAAAGAAGCCGACGAAGGCGCCGATGATGCCGTATTTTCCGGCCCCCATGACCCGGGCTCCGAAGCTGGTGATGAAGAACTGACCGATAGCACCGATGAGCATGAGTCCGAAGAGGATTATGATCTGGGTGGTGTTGATGATCTGGAAATTGGTCAACGCGGCGTAAGCCAGGGCCCCGATAAAGATCAGGCCGCTACCCGGCAGGGCCGGCAGCAGGGTGCCGACCAGGCCGAAGAGGCAGAATGTGATCAGAATCGCGATTTCCATGGCCGGTAGTCGTTGCTAATGTTGACCACGGATGCGCGGAAAGCACGGAAAATCTCAGTGTATTCCGCGTATTTCCGTGGTTTTGAATGCTTCGCCCCAACGAAGACTTTTCGGGAATTCCCTGAGCGTAAGCGAAGAAATGCCCTCGGGTGATGCGAAGCCATCAGTTTTGATGAACTCGTAATAAACCAAAAATTACGAAAAAAACGGGTTGGCACAGTAACAGCTTCAGATGCGAGGCGCCGAAAAGCTCAAGGAATGAGGCGTACACAGAAGTACGCCGCAGTGACGAAGACTTTTCGGGAACGCCCTGAGCGCAGCGAAGAAGTACTCTTGGGGTGCGAAGCAGGTGGAGCTGTTACGAAGCCAACGATTTTTTGGGTTCGTAGATGCAGTAAGGCTCTTCCGCCATGAAGTTGCCGGTGGCCTCGTATGCCCGGGCCCGGCAGCCGCCGCAGACCCGCTTGTAACCGCAGATGCCGCATTTGCCTTCCAGGGCGTCGTAATCCCGCAGGCGGGTGAAAACCGGAGAGCGTTCCCAGATCTCCTGAAAACTGGTCTCCTTGATATTGCCGGCCAGGGCTTCGAGGTAGCCGCAGGGCTGGACATCGCCGGTGTGGGAGACGAAACAGAAACCGATGCCGCCGAGGCAGCCACGGGTCACGGCGTCGAGGCCGTGAGTTTTGAAAGTCACGCTTTTGCCCTCGGCCTTGCTGCGTTGGCGTAAGATCCGCATATAGTGCGGAGCGCAGGTGGCCTTGAGTTGCAGGGGCACCTTGTCACGCTGTTCGTAGAACCAGTTCAGGGTGCGTTCGTATTCGCTGGCCGGGATCTCCTGCTCCTCCAGTTCCTTACCGCGGCCGGTAGGCACCAACAGGAAAATATGGTGGGCCACGGCCCCGAGTTCGACCGTCAGGTCGAGGATGGCCGGGATTTCGGCCAGGTTGATCTTGGTTATGGTGGTGTTGACCTGGAATTCGAGCCCCTGGTTCCGGGCATAATCCAGGGCTTTGAGCGAAGCCGCGAAAGAGCCGTCGACCTTGCGGAAATTATCATGGGTCTCGGCGCTGGAGCCGTCGAGACTGACGCTGATGCGCTGGATACCGCAGTCGATCATTTTTTTGATGCTCTCTTCGTTGACCAGGGTGCCGTTGGTGGCCATGACCATGCGCAGACCCAGTTTGGTACCGTAGGCCGCGAGTTCATAGATGTCATCCCGGAGCAGGGGCTCGCCCCCGGTCAGGATGATGACCGGCTTGCTGAAAGAGGCGACGTTGTCCATGAAGGCCAGGGCCGCCTTGGTGTCGAGTTCTCCGGGATAGGGACCTTTTTCCGCCGCGGCCCGGCAGTGGATGCAGGAGAGGTTGCAGCTGCGGGTGGTCTCCCAGGCGATCATCCTGAGTTCCGGCGGCCCGTCGTTTTTTTTCCCGGGGTGTCCGCTACCGGGTTTTCCATGTTGATGAGTCATGATTTTTTTCCTATAGTATTTGTATTTGTCGTTGGCAATGATTGTCTCGCTTTTCGTGGCAACGTCCCGAGTATAAGCGAGGAAGTGCTCTTGGAATGCGAAGTCAGTTAATATAGACTAAGGTAATACCCTTTGGCAAGTAAATTAATTACTCCTGGTTACGGTTCTCTGGCCGGTGGCAGCCTGATGATTCTGGCCGCCGGTTTCGGAACCCGCCTGCGGCCCCTGACCGAGAGGATGCCGAAGGCCCTGGTCCCGGTTGGCGGACAACCTCTGATACAGCGCTGTCTCGACTATTTTCGTACTTTAAGGCCTGGCCTTCTGCTTGTCAATGGACATCATCATGCTGGTCAACTGGCCGTGTTTCTGGATTCGAAGGTCGCCGGTTATCGTCGTTTCAGGTTTATCCATGAACCGGAGATTCTCGATACCGGCGGTGCCCTGCGCAACGCTTCCCCCCTGGTTCAGGGTGATTTCCTGGTAACCGTCAATGTCGATATAGTTTCCGATATTTCCCCGCTCGACGCCTTGGCCAGCCATCTTCGCAACCGGGCCCTGGTTACCATGATTCTCCACGACCATCCCCGCTACAATCAGGTCGAGGTCGATGCCGTGGGGCGGATCGTCGCTTTCGGTCGCCGTCGGCCGCGGCCCGGCAACCGTCTTTTGGCCTACACCGGGATCCAGATATGTTCTCCGACTCTTCTGGCCCTGCTGCGGCGCTGCCGGCAGGATGTATTCCCGCTGATCCCTTTTTATCAGCGGCTGCTCGATCACGGCCGTCGCGACCTGCTGGCTCATGTTGTTGATACCCGCTATAAGTTTTATTGGCGTGATGTCGGCACCCCGCAGGACCTTGCCGCCTGCGAGGCCGATTTTGCTGCCCGGCCGGGTCTGGCCGCCGCGGTTTTCTGATTTTTTGAGTTCGTGGAAAGGATTTTTTCTTGTTTTTGATCTACAATTTGATTCTTGTTTTCCTGCTGCTCGCTGGTTGGCCCCTGCTCCTGTTCTATATGTACCGCCGCCAGGGTTCACTCGCCGGTCTGGGTCAGCGTCTGGGGCTGGGAAGGCTTTCCCGGCCGCGGCCCGTCTCCCGGGTTTTATGGTGGCATGGGGCTTCGGTCGGCGAAATCCGGATGTTGGCCCCTTTGGTCCAGGCTTGGAAAAAACGCCATCCCGAGTGCCGTCTGCTGGTGACGACCATGACTCTGACCGGTCGGCAGACCGCGAAAGAGTTGTTGCCCGAAGCCGAGATCAGTTTGCTGCCTTTCGATCTGCCTTTTTTCTGGGACCTCTTTTTTTACTCCTTCCGACCCGCCGGTCTGGTGGTGGCTGAAACCGAAATCTGGCCCAATCTCTGGCGGGCGGTCAAACGGCGGGGATTGCCCCTGGTCCTGGTCAACGCCCGGCTTTCGCCAAAAAGTTTTCGGCGCTACCGGTTTTTCGGCTTTGTTTTTGCCGAAATTTTTCGTCTGCCCGACCTGGTCGTGGTTCAGGACGAGCTTTCCGGCCGTCATTTTACCGCTCTCGGTACCAGGCCGGAAAGAGTGGTTTCCAGTGGTAACCTGAAGTTCGATCTTACTCCGCCCCCGGTTGATGAAGCCGCATTTAGACACCCCCTGCCTACTTCTGCGGTCATGGTAGTGGCCGGATCGACCCATCCCGGAGAGGAGGAGATGCTGCTTGAAGCCTGGAAAAATATGACCCGCTCGGTTCCCGCTCTGACTGCGGATGCCGTTCTGGTGATCGCTCCGCGTCATCCTCGGCGTTTTGCCGAAGTGGCGGCCTGGCTTGAGTCTGAAAAGGTCGATTTCATCTCTTATAGTGCCTGGCTGGAGACGGGCGGGGAAAAAATCTCGGGCCGGCTTCCCCAGGTGCTGTTGCTCGATACTCTGGGCGATCTGGTTCATTTTTATCGGCTTTCCCGTTGTGCCGTGATCGGCGGTACCCTGGTGCCGGGCATCGGGGGACATAATCCTCTGGAGGCTGCGGTCCATGGCCGGCCCGTAATTCACGGTCCGCATACCTCGAGTTTCGCCGATGGTTATCGCTATCTCGACGAACAGGGTGGTGGCCTGCTGGTGAAAAATGCCGAAGAACTCGGAAATGTGATTCGTCGCTGCCTGGAGGATGACAATTTTGTTGCTAAGGAAGGTCGCAGGGCGCAGGCGACTCTGGAACGCCACCGGGGCGTGCTGCACACGACCCTGGAATATCTGGATAGGGTGTTTTCCGGATACGGGATGTGAGGAGATAAGGTTTGACTTTTTATCCGGCGATTAGTTACAATCCCCGGCCACGGTGGAAAATGTTCGTCGTAGGAAGATACTTTTGCACGATTAACTCGTGATAAATCAGAAATTACGTAACTGACGAGTTGGCACAGTAATGGCTTGCCCGGATGCGAGGCAGAGTTTTTTCCCCTAAGGTTTCCTGGCAACGCCCCGAGCATAAGCGAGGAAACACTCTCGGGGTGCGAAACAGGTGGAGCCGTTACGAAGCCAACAACAGGAATGGTGGCTTAGCTGTGGACAACACACACACAAAAGAGGGTTTGACCTACAAGGACGCTGGTGTCGATATCGAGGCGGGAAACCGCCTGGTCAAAAACATCGCGCCCTTGGTCAAGGAGACTTATCGGCCTGAAGTGCTGGCTGATATCGGCGGGTTCG